>JAZDGE010000136.1:0-8182 GCA_043807175.1 Acidobacteriota bacterium | reverse complement strand
CGAACCCCGGTGAGAAATGCGGGCTAGCCCGCACCCTGGGATGGCATCGGCGGCTCGGATGCCCTCCGGCTCGTGATGGAAGGTCCGAGGAACCGTCCGCTTCCCTGGGTTTCCAGCCCGCAGACATCGGACCTGCGACGTTCGAGCTTCGAGGGTTGATCCAGTCAGTAGGCGCCGCGCCCGCCGAGAACCGCCACACCGGTTCGACCCAGCAGGTAGAGGTCCATCCAGATCGACCAGTTGCGGATGTAGTAGGTGTCGTAGAGGCGTTGGTCCTCAACGCCACCGTCGTTGCGCACCATGACTTGCCACAGCCCGGAGATCCCTGGCCGCACGCTTTGGCGAAGCTCGCGGAAGTCCTCGGGAAAGCACGCGAGGTGGTAGCTCGGAAACGGTCGCGGCCCGACCAGGCTCATGTCGCCCTTCAACACGCTCCAGAGCTGCGGCAGCTCGTCGATGCTGAAGCGACGCAAGAAGGCACCGACCACCGGGATGATCCGTGGGTCACGAGCGAGTTTGAACCTCTCCTCCCATTCGCGACGAGCCTCTGGGCTCGTCTCCAGGTGGGCGCGCAGCCTGTCCTCGGCGTCGATTCGCATCGTCCGCAGCTTCCAGACCGTGATCGGGCGGCCCCCCCTGCCGATCCGCCCCTGGGCAAAGAAGATGAACCCCCGGTCGGAGAGCTTGATCGCCAGTGCCGCGAGGGCAACGATCGGCAGCGCGGCGACGAGGGCGACGCTGCCCAGGGCCAGGTCGAGGCAGCGCTTGACGATGCGGTTGCCCCGGCGGAGCAGGTTGTTCGCGAACTCGATCCCGAGCACGCCGCCCAGGTTGCGGATCGCGACGCTCTCGACGGGGAGGTCGTCCGTGTCTCGCAGCAGGACGACGTGGCGATAGTAACGTTGCAGGTCGGTGCCCGTGGCGGCCCAGGCGGGCCCGTCGACCCCGGCGACCAGAACGACGCGCACTCCTTGCGCAGCAAAGGCCGGCGCGAGCTCGACCCCCCGGGCGACCGGAACGCCATCGACACTCGACTCCTCCCGGTCCGGGGCCGGCGAGAGCACCACTACCGGCTTGTACCCGAGCGATACCGCCGCGTGCAGGAGGCGCACGACGCGTTGCGCGCGTGCGCCGCCGCCGACGACTACGGTGGGCTCGCGCCACCACGCTGTCCTGCTCAGCCGCGACAGCACCAGGTACCGCGCTAGCGGCACCGCCGCGAGGCTCGCGGCCCAGGTGAGCAGGAAGATCACCCGTGAGTAGCGCGGGGTTGCCTTGAGCGCGAAGGCGGCCGCCGCCAGCACGACAAACAGGAACGTCGACCGCAGCGTGAGACGGCGGAGCGTCTCGATCGCGCCGAGGCCGAAGCCAGGGTAGAGGCCGGCGCTGGCGTAGCCGACCGCGAACAGGCAAAGGAGCGGCAGCAGCTCGAGATACGGGTCGACGGGTTGACCCAGGACCGAGCTCGCCCATGCGTACCACGCTGCCGCAGCGGCCGCACCCAGCGCTGCGAGATCGGTGACGACGAGCACGCAGACCCGGGCGCCGGGTGCCCACCACGGGGCCAGAAGCAGCTCGGGGACCGCAGCGGCGGCGCCTGCCGGCTTGCGCGCCGCACCGGCCGTACTGGCCAGCGCCCCGCTGTCACCCCTCATGGATGGCCGCCATCGTCCACCTGTCGGTCGTCCTCGCCTTTCCCGGAGCAGCGCGTTCTCGCCTTCACCTGGGCCATTGCACTCGCCTAAATTCTATCTCAAGCACGCAGCTTGGGCCGAGCGTCAGGTCCAGCCGATCTCCGGGTTTGGACGGCCTGCAGCAACGCCAGCGCGGCAAATAGCGGGTACTTTGCGTAGCGAGGCGCCAAACGGCGCGGCTCGGTGGCGAGGCGGAAGAGCCATTCGAGCCCCCAATGCTGCATCCACCGCGGCGCCTGCGGCTTGCGGCCCGAAAGGAAATCGAATGCGGCGCCAACGCCAACGAGGACCGGGGCGGTCAGGCGTCCCACGTGCGCCGCCATCCAGCGCTCCTGCTGTGGCGTGGATAGCCCCACCCAAACGACATCGGGTCGGGCGGCGTTGATCGCGCGCACTACCTCCCCGTCCTCTTCGGGGCTGAGCGGGCGGAACGGAGGCGTCAGGGTTCCGCCAATCTGCAGCTCCGGAAAGCGTGTTCGCAGGCGCTCAGCCAGCAGCTCCGCCACGCCTTCCTCACCGCCGAAAAGGAAGTGTCGCCACCCCTCGGCGATCGAGTGACCGCAGACAGCCAGCATCAGATCGGGGCCGTAAACGCGCTCCACCCGAGCATGCCCCCGGAGGCGCAGCAGCCAGACGATCGACATGCCATCGGGCGTCGTCAGGCCGCTCCCGTTAAAGATCGCCCTTAGCTCGGGGTCTTCGCGGCACTCCATCACGCCATGGGCCGGCGTGACGCAGACATAGTGAGACGCCCTGCGGTCAATCCAACCCGCGATCGAGGCCACGGCGTCGCCCATCGTGATGGCGCTGATTCGAACGCCAAGCACATCCACCCGCGGAGTGACCTCGGCGCCGGCCTCGGTCTCTGGGGCGCTCCTCTCCCGGGCTGCGCCACGTCCCTGCTCGCTAGCCCGCTCCATGCGCTCCGCTTGCCTCGGCGACAGCCTCGTCGTAGATCTCCACCAGCCGCCCGTAATTCTTGTCGGCGGTGTACTTCGCCTCGTAGTCCTGGCGCGCAGCCTCCCGCATCGACGCCAGCTCGCGTGGGTGGTCGATAAGCCATGCGACCTTGGCCGCGAGATCGGTTGCGTCCCCGGGATCGAAGTGGACGCCGGTTCGACCCGGGTCAACGAGCTCGGCGACCGCACCGATTCGTGCGACGACCAGGGGGGTCCCCCGCGCCAGCGCCTCCATCCCGACTCGTCCGAATGTCTCATACCACTCGGAGGGGAAGACGAGGAACGCTGCGTCGCCCATCTCCCTGGCCACCTCATTGGGCTGGAGCTCGCCGAGCCATGAGACACCCTTCTGAGTCGCGGCGGCGTGCCGCACCAGGGGCGCGAGCGGGCCGTCGCCGGCGATCCTCAGGGGCACTGTCGCACCGATTACCTGCCAGGCGGACAGCATTGTGGCGAGACCCTTCTCGGGCGCGAGTCGGCCGACGAAGAGCGCATAGCCGCCGCGGCCGTCGCCAGGTCCGGGATCGCTCGCCAGGAAGTGCGTCTTGAGGACGATCTTGTCCGTCGGAAGACCGCCCGTGACGTACCTCTGCGCCGAGAAAGCGCTGCCGGCGATGAACCGATCCACCGCGCGCCCGGCGGCGCCAAGGATGCGGCCGCCCACGATTGCCATCGCCGCCGCGCCGCTGGCAAGGCGGCTTCCCCGGTAGCAACCGTGGAGCACGCCTGGCCATGGAAGCGCTCTTCCCATGCAGAGCTCGCACGGGCGCCCGTCGCGAAAGAAGAGCGCGTTGACGCAGAACGGCCGGTAGTTGTGGAGCGTCTGCACCACGGCGGCGCCGCCCTTGCGGGCCGCCCAGTACCCTGCCGGCGACACGAGCGGGAACGTGTTGTGAAAGTGGGCGATGTCCGCCCGCCAGCCCGCCACGAGAGACCTGAGGGCTCTGTAGGTCTGGGGATTCCAGAGGCTCCGCGCCGCGGTCATGACGCGATTGCGCTGGATGAGATCGTCATTGTGGAGTGCAAAGAGGCGGACCTCGTGCCCGCGTTGCTCGAGCAGGGCGCGCTCGTTGGCGACCACCTCGTCCTCGCCGCCGTGCTGGCGGTAGTAGTTGTGAACGACAAGGACCCGCCTCATCGCGTCTCTGCCGCTCCGCCGGTCGAACCGCCAGCCTTCATGCATTCCCAGACTTCTGTGCCGTCCTCCGCCGGCGCGACCCGGCTCAGGTCGTCAGCTCGCGCAGGGTTCCTCCGTAGGAGAGGATCAAATGGCTGGGCATTCAAGCTCCCTCCGCTCGCGCCGTTCGGGCTCGCGCCTCGATGGCCAGCGCGAGCAACAAGCCGATGAGCGCTCCGAGGGCGGTGCCGATGGCCGACCTCATGAGAATGCCGCGCGGTTCGGGTGCGTCCGGCGCGATCGCCGGCAGCACCAGCCGCACATCCGTGATGTTGGTCTGCGCCCTGGCCAACGCCGCCTGGCTCTGAACCTGGGAGAGCGAGGCGAGCAGCGCCTTGTGCGTCTCGATTTTGCGGTCGACCGCGGCCAACGCGTTGCTCCGCTCGCCGTCGAGGGCGGCCAGATCGCGGGCCCGCTCCCGCCCCTGCACCGCGGCCTCGGTCGCTTGCCGCGCTAGCAGCGCCGTGAGGCCGGCCTCGCGGCCCTCGCGCAGCGCCGCCAGGCCCGAATCGTCGGCCGCGAGAGCGATCTCGCGCTCACGCAAGGCCTCGGTGCCCTCCTCGATCAGTCGCGTGAGCTGGTCGGCGCGAGGGTCCAGCGCGGCGACCTCGATCTCGAGGCGCGCGGCGGTTGCCGCCAGCTCCGAGTAGACGGGATTGATCTCCTGGCTGACCAGCGAGCGTCCGGCAGCGGCGCTGGTTGCAGCGGGATCCTGCGCCGACAGCGTCGATTGCCAGAGGGCGTCGTCGGTGATTGCCTTGCGAACCTCAAGCAGCATCGGGGTCGCGGCGAGAGCGGCACGCGCGGCCTCGAGCCGGAGCTGCGCCCGGGCACGCTCGGCGCCGACGCGCGCCTGATTGCCCTGGAGGTCGGCAAGCGACTGCCGCAGGGCATTGATTTGCGCGCGCCGTGTTTGCTGGCTGTGCGTGCTCTCGTACTCCTCGAGCAGACGGCTGGTCTCGGCACGATAGCCGCCCAGGACCGCGGCGGCATCGGCCTTGCTTCGTGCCATCTCCCGGTCCCAGCGGTCGGCGCTCTCGTCGCAGCTCCGAGAAAGCGACGTCGCGGCGTCGAGCCTCTTTGCCTCGAGCGCCGCCATCACCGTCACCGCGTCGTTGTACTGCCGATCGACGAACTCGACCGTTGGCGACGTGGCGGCGTCAGCGAGCTCGCGGAGGCTCCTGAGGAACACGTCCGCCCAGGTGTTGGCGATCTCGGCCGCCTGCTGCGGTGTGTCCCCCCGAGCGATGGCCAGCACCAGCGGGGCCAGCGTCGTTTCCTCCGACTTGCGGGACACGAAGATCCTCGCCTCGAGCTCCTTGCCGCGGCGCAGCGGCTGCCCGTTGGTGATCACCCCGCGCTCCTTCAGGCGCGCCTGCGCCTCCGCGATCATCGAGCTCGACTCCAGGAGCGCCTGGTAGGCCTGGAGCGAGAGCGCCTTCGGGCTCAGCTCCGAGGAGAACGCCGGCGGTGAAACTACCAGGGCGGCAGTGCTTTTCCAGACGTGAGGTACTGCGACAACGGTCAGGACAAGCGTGACGAGCCCGGCGACGACCGCCGTCGCGGCGACCACCAGCCATCGCCGTACGAAGATCTCCGCCGCCCCGACGAGGCCCATATCGTCGCTGCTCGTCCCGACCCTTTCAAGCTCGTGTCGATCCGCCATCGTCCGCTCCTGCCGCCCGCCGCCGGCATGCGACTTCGATAACCAGGTCTCTTTTAGCCGAGCTGCCGTTCGGGGTCAAGCGATGGGGCGCGGAAGGGCGACCCCCATCCCGCCGCCACCGAACTTGGCGCGGATGCGGTAGTGGGCGAAGGTCTGGCCGATCATCGGCTTGTCCCCCCCGGGGGGTGGTAGCCGACCTCGACGGGAGGGGGCCCGCTACGGCGCCCTGAGCTCCGGCACCTCGCGGCCCGGCGTCCAGGGCACGCCGGCCGCCTCCAGCCGCTGCTCCAGCGCCGGCAGCTCCACGTCCAGGAGCTCGTGCAGCCGGCCGCGCTCCCGTCCGAGCTGGTGCTCGGCGATCTCCAGACTGCGGCGGTGGGTGGGGGTGGGGCCGTAGGTAGAGTACTCGTTGCCCGTCCTCACCACCCGTAGCCGCCCTGCCACCGACGGCGCCGCCGGCTCGCCGCTGCGGGCCATGGTGCGGTTGCCGAAGAGCGCCGCCTCAACCTCGAAAAGGCGCGCCTCGAGCCCGCGGACGTCGGCGTCGAGACTGTCGGGCGCGACGGTCGAGCGCTGGAGCACCCGCCGCAGCGTCCTCAGCCTCTCGAAGCCGGCGTCCATGGCGGCGCGGGCGCCGCTGATGGCGCGGTTGGCCGCGGCCACCCGGCGCAGGAACGCCGCCACGTCCTCGGGCTTCGCGCCCGGCAGCGTCCCCTCGCGCATCCGCACCACCTCGAACGCCACCGGCCCGGCCAGCTCGGTCACCACCCCGCCGGCACGCTGCGAAAGTGTCACGGTGTAGCTTCCCGGCGCGGCCAGAAAGCCGCTGCCTGCGGATTCCTCGTCGTCCTCCCACTCTGGTTTGGCGCCCTCGGCGTCGGTGGAGGGGTAGCGCAGGTCCCACGCCACCCGGTGGAAGCCCGCCTTGGCCGGACCGTCGAGGCGGCGGACGACCGCGCCACTCGCGTCGCGGACGGTGAGCAGGATGGCTGGCCCCTCTTCGCGGCGCTCGCGCTCGATCGCTTCCCACCCCGGGTACGGCGTGTCCTTGCCATCCTTCTCGAGCTCCTTCTCGGCCTCGCGGCGAGCGACCTTGAGGCTCATGAGCTCCGCCGCCAGGTGGTAGGTGAAGACAGCCCCGAACGGCGGGTTGGGGGCGACGTAGTAGGCGGCTCCCAGGGATGCCCGGTCGCGGTCGCCGAGGGGGCGGCGGGGCACGTACCACCAAGCCTTCCGCACCGGGAAAAGGGTGGCCTCTCGTTGCAGCGACTCCTCGGAAACCTCGCGCAGCGGAGAGTAGTCGTCGAGGATGAAGAAGCCGCGCCCGAACGATGCCCCCACCAGGTCGCCCTCGCGCCGCTGGATAGCGAGGTCGCGGAAGGGGATGGTGGGCACCCCGCCGGAGAGCTCGACCCAGCGCTTGCCGCCGTCGATGGTGAAGAAGACGCCCAGCTCGGTGCCGGCGAACAGCAGCCCCGGCTTGACGTGGTCCTGAACCAGACGCCACACCAGGTGGCGGTCGGGCAGGTCGCCGGCGATGGACGTCCAGGTGCGCCCGCGGTCGCTGCTCTTGAGGAGGTACGGCTTGAAATCGCCGGCCTTGTGGTTGTCGAGGGCGACGTACACCGTGTTGGCGTCGAAGATGTCGGCCTTGATGTCGTTGACGAAGGCAGTGGCCGGCACCGCCGGCAGCGAGCCCACCGGGATAGCCCGCCAGCTCCCGCCGGCGTCCTCACTGAGCTGGATGAGGCCGTCGTCGGTGCCGGCCCACAGCAGCCCCTGGGCCTTGGGGGACTCAGCCAGCGAGGTGATGGTGTTGTAGCTGGACATCGCGAGGAGATCCCACGGGGCGTCGAAGCTCCACACCCGGCCCATCAGCGCCAGCAGCATGCGGTCCTGCTTCCTCGTCAGGTCGCCACTCACCGGCTTCCATGAGTCGCCGCGGTCGTTGGAGCGCCAGACCCGCTGGCTGGCGTAGTAAAGCCGCGTTGGCGAGTGGGGGCTGATGAGGATCGGCGAGTCCCAGTTGAAGCGCTCGGGGGGATCGCCTGGCTCACCTTGCGGCTGGATGTAGACGATCTCTCCCGTCTTGCGGTCGTGGCGCACCAGGTTGCCCTGCTGCCACTCGGAGTAGACGATCTCGGGGTTGCCGGGCTCGCAGGCGGGCTGGTGGCCGTCGGCAAAGAGGGTGAGGAACCAGTCGCGGTTGCGGATGCCGTTGACCGTGTCGGTGCGCGACGGACCGCCCTGGGTGGAGTTGTCCTGGGTGCCGCCGTAGACGTTGTAGAACGGCGCATCATCATCCACCGCCACCTTGTAGAACTGGGTCACCGGCAGGTTGGCCACGAAGCGCCAGGTCTCGCCGAGGTCGAAGCTCTCGTAGAGGCCACCGTCGGTGCCGGCCAGCAGCCAGTCGGGGTCGGAGGAGTTGAAGGCCAGGGCGTGGTTGTCCGAGTGCTTGTCGGCCTCCGTCATGCGCCGGAAGGTCTTGCCGCCGTCGTCGGAGACCCGCATCCTCACGTCCATCAGGTAGACACGGTCGAAAGCGTGGGGGCTGGCGTAGAGCTCCTGGTAGTAGTGGGGGCCGGTGCCGCCGGAGACGGTGTCGGACATCTTCTTCCAGCTCTCGCCGCGGTCCGCCGAACGCCAGAAGCCGCCGGTGCGGCGCTCCAGCTCGATGGCG
Organism: Acidobacteriota bacterium; assembly: GCA_043807175.1. GTDB lineage: Bacteria > Acidobacteriota > Thermoanaerobaculia > Thermoanaerobaculales > Thermoanaerobaculaceae > JAZDGE01. Next base: position 3 of record JAZDGE010000136.1, on the reverse strand, counting down.
GCG
>JAZDGE010000135.1:0-3017 GCA_043807175.1 Acidobacteriota bacterium | reverse complement strand
GAACGGGACTGCCCGGCGTGAGGTTTGGCTGCGGCTCATGGTGAGCCCGGCGCTGCTGGCGGCGGCGCTCGGGCTGCTCTGGTGGCATCACCGGCTGGGCAGCTCGGTCCCGACCGACCTGGCACTCGCCCTGCTCGCTGGGGCTGCTGCGTGCGAGGTGGCGGCGATGCTGGGACGAGCAGGCTGCTCGATACCGCCCGCGCTTCCGGTCCTGACCTCGGCGGCGCTCGGCGGTCTCGGCCTCGCCTTCCCTGCGGATCCCGACATGCGCAACGCCGCACGCCTGGCGCTGCTCGTGTTCGCGGTGGCGCTGGCCTTCGTGCCCCACCTTCGGGCGCCCCGGCACGGCGACCTCGAGCGGCTGGTGGGGACCCTTTTTCCCATCGCCTACGTCGGGCTCCTGCTTGGCATTCTTCGCGAGCTCGGCGACGGCTCCGGAGGGGCGCGGCGCCTGGCCCTCGTGGTCATCGCCGCCAAGGCGAGTGACATCGGTGGCTGGCTCGTCGGTAAGACGGCCGGCCGCCACCGCATGATTCCCTCGGTGTCGCCGGGCAAGACCTGGGAGGGAACGGTAGGTGGGCTGGCCTTCTCCGCCGCGGCCGCGGTCGGCCTGGAGGCCGCACTCGGTCCCCTGCCCGAGCTCGCCACCGGCCCGGCTCAGGCAGCGATCCTCGGCATCCTGCTCGGCGCCGCATCGATCGCCGCCGGCCTCACCAACAGCGTCCTCAAGCGCCGCTGCGGAGTTAAAGACTCGTCGTCGCTCGTCCCGGGAGTCGGCGGCGTCCTGGATGTGGTCGACTCACTGCTCCTCGCGGCCCCGGCCGCGTGGCTATGGATGCTCTTCCGTGGCTGACGGTTGGCGACCCACTGAGGATGAAGAGCTGCCGCCAATAGGCCTTTGGATGGGTGGGGAATACGGAGCCCGGAGCCCGTATTTCTCCTTAGAACGGGAGGGAGAACGTGAAACGCTGCAAGCTCATCGTCAACCCGGCGGCCGGCAAGGGCGCCGCCGGCAGGAAGCTTCCCCGCCTGCTAGCGCTCGCCGAAGGTCGGGGCCTCGAGATCTCGCTCGCGCTTACGACCGGACCCTGGCATGCCGCCGAAATCGCCCGCGCCGCCGCCTTGGATGGCTTCGCCGTGGTGGCAGCCGCAGGCGGTGACGGCACCTGCAACGAGGTGGTCAACGGCCTGATGGAAGCGCGCCAGGCGGGCACAATCGTCCCGTTGCTCGCGGTGCTGCCCATCGGCCGGGGCAACGACTTCGCATATGGGCTCGGGGTACCCCGGGAATTGGAACGCGCGGTCGCTGTCCTCGCCGGGGAGTCCCAGCGTCCGATCGATGTCGGCCGGATCACCGGCGGGGCGTACCCGGCGGGGCGCTATTTCGGCAATGGCGTGGGGATCGGCTTCGACACCCTGGTCGGCCTGGAAGCCGCGAAGATGAAACGGCTCGGCGGCGCGCCTGCCTATGCCTGGGCCGCGCTCCGGCTGCTCGTGACCTTCTCGGGAGCGCCGTTGGTGCGTCTCGCCCATGACCAGGGTGAGCTCACCCTGCGCGCCGTCATGGTGTCGCTGATGAACGGCAGGCGCATGGGCGGGGCCTTCCACATGGCGCCGGCGGCCGTCAACGACGACGGCCTGCTCGATCTGTGCGCCGCCGAGAAGACGACCCGCCTGCAGATGGCGGGGCTGTTCGGGCGCTACCTGCGGGGCACCCAGGCCGCCAGCCGGTTCGTCACCACCCTGCGGAGCAGGCGGATCGTCGTCGAGGCGATCGAGGGCAGCCTCGCGGTCCACGCGGATGGCGAGACGATCTGCACCGACGGTGGCGCAATCACGGTTGAGTGCCTGCCTCGGCAGCTCGAAGTGCTCGTCCCTTCCAGCGCGGCATTTGCGCTCGTCCGACAGCCTGCGGAAGACCCTGGGGGGTCCAAGTCTAGGTCTAGGTCTAACTCCAGGTCCAGGCAAAACACCGAGCTCGGGTAGCGCCTATCGGTGCCGCGAGAAGCTCTCGACTCTCAACTCCCCTGTCCACTGGGCTGGAAAGGAGGACTACCAGGCGCCGCGCACCTTCCGGTTCTCGGTCGGCGTCCGCTTCTAACTGATACATCGTATCAACACCAGGCCCCGGCGCGCCCGCGCCGGGGCCTTTTCTCTTTTCAAGCCAAATCTCGACACCGAGGACGCCTGAACAAGGGAGCCTCGCGAGGGCGAAGCGCCCACGCCATAGCACCAATGCGAGCGCGCGCTGTCTCGTTCGCTGTGGCCCAGGTGCGTTGCCCGCTCCTGCCGCCCGCGCTTGGGCTCCCTCCCCGCGGTCGGGTCCGGCTCGAACGACAAACCACGGTGGCATGAATCTATACAGGACTGTGGTATGGTACCGGGCACGTAATTTGCGCGGGCGCCGAGGAGGCCTCGAGGATGGACACCAGACCCGTGATTTCTGGAGCAGAAGACGACAGCTCTCGCGCTCAGCCCGCCGACAGTCAGGCGGAAAACAGCCCCCGAGGGCGAGTTGCACTGCTGGCAGTCAATCCAGACGAGCGCCGGGCACTCTCGGAGATGATGGCATCATGGGCTTACGAGGTCGTCGAGCTGGAAGTCGACCGCGATCCTCTCGGCACCCTTCTCGACCAGCGGCCGGGCGCGGTGGTGGTGAGTGTCGCGAATGGCGCCGGCGAGGTCCTCGCAGTCTGTCGCCGGATCCGGCAGGAGCATGGCCGGCGGAGTGTTCCCCTCGTCCTGATCGCCCATCCCGACCTCGATGTCGATTTCGACGCCGGCGCTGAAGGGGGCGCCATCGAGCTGGTCCGCGCGCCGCTGGTGCCGGCCGAGCTCGCCGCCCGCCTCGCGAGCCAGCTCCGCCTGGCGGAGCTGCAAGCCGAGCTCGAGCGGCACCGGCACGGCCTGAGGACCGTCCTCGACGTCTACATATCCTCATCGCCGGTCGGCAACTCCTTATCATCTATTATATCCCGATCATCCACCGCATCATCATCACCAAACAGGAAGGTGAG
>JAZDGE010000134.1:0-4843 GCA_043807175.1 Acidobacteriota bacterium | reverse complement strand
GCCGAGAGCCTGCGCCTGCTCAAGCCCGGTGGTGTGCTGCTGTGCACGGTCGCGGCGCTGGGCCGTATCTCGTATGAAGACCGTGGCCTCGACGGCGACTACTGGCGCTTCACCGAGGCCTCGCTGCGCGCCTTGTTCGCCGAGGCCTTCCCGCTCGACTCCTTCGCGGTGACCGGGTTCGGCAATGTCCTTGCCTGCGCCGCTTTCTCCTACGGCCTCGCTTTGCACGAGCTGACGCCCGCCGAGCTCGATGCCCATGACCCATATTTCCCGCTGATTTACGGCGTACGCGCGGTGAAGGAAGAGGCCGGGGTCCGGGGTCCGGGGTCCGGGGTCTGGCCCCCCACCCACCCGGGGGAAGAGGCGAGGGTCCGGGGTCCGGGGACCGGGGACCGTGCCCCCACCCGGCCAGGGAACCGGGGTCCGGGGACCGGGGACCGGGGCGGTGTGCCGGTCCAGCCGGGGGGCGCGGCGCCGAAAGGCAACGCATCCCGGGCCGGCGACTGCTCGGGGTCGCCAGGATCAGTGTTGACACAACGTCTCAATAGTCAGGAAGAGCGGGGGCGGGGTTCGGCGGTGATTCTGGCCTACCACCGGGTGGGCGAGGCCGACCTCGATCCCCACGGGCTGTGCGTGTCGCCGCCGGAGTTCCGCGCCCACATGGAGGCCGTGCGGAATGGCTTCGCCCCGATCTCGCTGCCCGCGCTGATCGCCGCAGTGACGGCTGGCGCCTTGCCTGAGCGGGCGGTGGCGGTGACCCTCGACGATGGCTACGCCGACAACCTGGTGGCCGCGGAAATCCTCGCCGACCTCGGCATTCCCGCCACCTTCTTCGTGACCGGGCTCGGCCTCGATGGTGCGCACGAATTCTGGTGGGACGCGCTGGCGCGGGTGATGCTGGGACCGGCAAAGCGTCCAGGCGAGCTGGAGATCGAGATCGCCGGCGAGCGGGTTTGGCTCGCGACGGTCGACCGCGCGCAGCGAACGAGCGCCCACGGCATACTCTGGGACCGCATCTTCCCGTTGTCATGGGCAGAGCAGGAGCATGTCGTCGAGCAACTCGGGCGCTGGGCCGGCGGTGAAGGCGCGCCCGCAGACGGCGCGCGGCCGATGAACCGGGCGGAGCTGCTTCGTCTGGCCGGCCGGCCGGGCCACACGATCGGCGCACACACCACGCACCATCTCAAGCTCGACGCGCAGCCCGAGGAGGTTCGCCGGCGGGAGGTGGCCGGCCACAAGGCCTTTCTCGAGCAGGTGCTGGGCCGGCCAGTGACGGTTTTCTCGTACCCCTACGGCGTGGTGGACGCTGCCACTGCCGAGCTGGTTCGCGAGGCCGTCTTGGCCGGGGCGGTGATCGCCGGCCCCGGCGTCGTGCGTCCGGACACCGATCCGTATCTGCTCCCGCGCAGCGAGCTGCGTGGTTGCGAGATCGCCAACCTGGTCAACCGGATTGAGGGCCTGCTCGCCTTGTGAATCGGGGCAAGAACGCCCCGACACCCTTTTGTCCGGCTTGGCGAATCGGGGCAGGAATGCCCCTTCTACACCGTTCTCTTTTGTGCGGGAAGCCGTAGGAGCGACATTCCTGTCGCGATTCGCCAACAGGGTCTGGCCATCGGCAGGCCACGATCGCCCCTCCTACGACGGGCTTGCTGGCGGCGACGGTCGCTGCAGAAGCTCGAGGTACGCGGAGGCGACCTCGCTTCCGGAGCCCTCCAGGACGACACGCCCGGCCTCGAGGAGCAGGGCGCGCCGGCAGAAGCGGGCGATGTCATCCGGGTTGTGGCTGACGAGCAGGAGGCTGTGGCCGGCTTCGTGCAGCTCCTCGAGGTCGCGGCGACAGCGCGCGCGGAACTCGGCGTCGCCCACCGCCACCACCTCGTCGAGGATTAGCACCTCTTTCACGGTGCGAAAGGCGATCGCCCAGGCCAGCCGGGCCGACATCCCGCTCGAGAAGTGCTTGAGCTCCAGCCCGGCAAACGGCGCCAGGCCGGCGGACTCGAGGATCTCCCGCGCGGCTCCTCGCATCTCCTTGAGCATGAATCCCATCACCGTGCCGATCAGGAGGATGTTGTCGATCGCGTTGAGCTCGTGGTTGAAGCCCACTCCGAGCTCGAGGACTGGGGTCACCGGCGCTGCCAGCGTGATCGACCCCGCATCCGCGCGGTAGATGCCGGTGACGATCTTGAGCAGGGTGCTCTTGCCGCTCCCGTTGCGGCCCATGATGCCAAGCGTCTCGCCACGACCAAGCGCGAAGCTGACGCCGTCGAGCACCCGCAGGGTGCGAAACTGGCGCCGCCGGAACAGCGCGAGGGCATGCTCACGCAGGGTGTCGCGGCGCACGGCGGGAATCGCGAAGCTCTTGCTGATTCCTCTGGCCTCGACCACCGGGGCGCCGCTCACAGCTCCTCCACCGCGCGGGGCATGGTCCGGCGGTAGATGAGGGCGCCGGCGAGCAGCAGCAGGACCGCCTCGGCCAGCAGCAGGAGGTGCGCACGCGCCGAGGGCAGCACGCCGTGGACGAGCACCGAGCGGCTGAACTGAATCACCGGGGTGGGAAGCCAGAGGTAGAGGTAGAAGTGGTAGCGCTCCGGGATGATCTCCAGCGGGTAGATGATCGGCGCGACGAAGAACCCCGCCTGGAGCGCCATGTCCCACACCTGGTTCAGGTCGCGGAAGCGGAGGTAGAGCGAGCTGGCGGCGAGCGAGAAACCGGTGACGATGGCGAGAAACGCGAGCTGATACGCCATCACCGCCGCAATCTCGACGACCCCGAGCGGGCGCCGGAAGAGCCCGATGTAGGTGCAGATGATGGCGGTGAAGATGGCGAGCGTGAGCAGGGCGTTGGCGCTCGAGGTGAGGACCACGATCCACGACGGGAACTTCGCCCGCGCGAGCAGGAACCCCTTGGCGTGGAGGGCGCCGACCCCGGTGCGCGTCGCCTCGGCGAAGAAATCCCAGAGGAACAGGCCGACGACGAGGTTGAGGGCGTAGTTAGGATCCTGCGCGAACACCACCGAGAACACGGTGAGGAGCACGGCGAACATGGTGAGCGGCTTGGCCAGCGCCCAGAGATAGCCGCCGGTGGTGCCGTGGTAGCGGGTGGCGAAGTCGGTTCGAATGAGCGTCCAGATCAGGCCCGGAACATGGGCCATGCTCGATCTCGCCGCTCTCCCTTCGCCCATTTGCGCGATCCCTTCGCTCGTGCCACGCTCTGCCGCTGGCAGGCTAGCGGCAACCGCCGGCCCGATCAAGATCGGCCGGGCGCAGCGGAATGATCGGGAGCTGTTCCCAGATGTCACGGTTGTCTGCTGGTAGCCTGCCGCGAACTGCCTGCCGATTCGCTAAGTGAACGTGAACATCATTTTCTTGAGCGGTTTGCGGCGGTGGCACGGGGTTTGCTGTAGACTCCTGCGTATGGATGAGCCGAATCGCGCCAGAGGGATGTCGTTGGTCGAGATCATGGTGGTGCTGGGCGTGGTGGGGATCGCCGCGCTCGTCACCCTGCCAAATCTCATTCAGTATCAGGTGCGCGCACGCCTGATGAACCCGCTGCGCGACATCGAGCGGCTGTCGTCGGTGGCGCGGCTGCAGGCGCTCAATCGCGGCTCTCAGGGCGTCCTGGCGTTTCTTCAGGATGGCGTAACAGATGAGTTCACCGGGCAGCCCTTCTCAGGCCAGAACGGCGTGGTGATTTTCCTCGACGCCAACAACAACGGGCTCTGGGATGGCGCCGAGCCGATTGCCGGCCGCTACGCGGTCGTCGATCCCGTCGCCTACCGCCGTCCGAGTGGCAGCATGCCGATCGAGGCCACCAACTACCGCGTGATCTTCGGCCCCACTGGCGCGATTGTCGGGGGCGCCGAGGCGACGATCTATCTCGGTGACGAGCGGGGCAACTTCGTCCGCCTCGTCTTCAACCGCGTGACCGGGCAGGTGCGCCGGGAGAAGAACGTGCCCGAGACCAGCGACTGGCTGGGCGCCGGGCGCGAGCAGGACTGGAGGTGGCTGTACTGATGAGCCGGCAGCGTGGTTTCTCACTGATAGAGGTGCTGGTCGCCCTCGGCATCCTGGCGGCGGTGACGCTCTCCGTGATCGGCCTGTTCTCGCAGTCGATCACCCTCAACGCCACCGGTCAGGACTACACCAAGATCAACAGCTTGGCGCGCGACAAGCTGGAGGAGCTGGTCGGACTTCCCTTCAACCATGCCGACCTCTCGCTCCTCGCCGGTACCACCGAGCGGGAGTTCCCGAATGACCTCTACACCGACCTGCCCGAGCACGATCGGCCGGCGGAGCGGACCTACATCGTGCGTGAGCTTCGCCTCTCCAAGACCTCCGACACCGGCACCCCCGACCAGCAGCTCTCCGTGGCGGTCGCCGCCGGCGCCGGCAATATCAAGGAGATCACGGTAATCGTGCGATCCGGCAAGCGGCTGTTCGGCCACCGGGAGATCCGGGTGAGCACATTCAAGGTGGACGGGCTCCTCCAATGACCACCACTCATTGCTCTCTCAGCACTCATCCTGACCGATTGCCCCGCCGGTTCGTCGGCCGCCATCCGGGCGGATCCCGGGTGGGCGGGTTTCCTGGGTGGGGAATGGGGGAAACTGTCGCCTGTCGCCTGTCGCCTGCCTCAACTGGCTGGGGGGTGGGGGAAACTGCCGCCTGTCGCCTGTCGCCTTCTCCAGCGGGCCGGCGGGTGTGTCTCGATGGTTCGAGGCGGCGTCGCCCCAGGACCAACCGCGGCTTCACGCTCATCGAGGTGCTGGTCACGATGGCGATTCTGGCGCTCGTGATGGTGGGGTTCCTGACGCTCTTCGACAGCTCGGCCAAGATTGCCAAG
>JAZDGE010000133.1:0-4599 GCA_043807175.1 Acidobacteriota bacterium | reverse complement strand
CCGGCGAGGATGGGCCCGAGAAGCGCCGGGTAGTCGGAGGGGTCGTACTCGAGGTCGGCGTCCTGAACCACAACGATGTCTCCGCTGGCGCTGGCGAAGCCGGTGCGCAGCGCTGCCGCCTTGCCCTGGTTGACCTGGTGGCGCAGGCGAAGCAGCTCGGATGGCCGCGGCAAGCCTTCGGGCAGCGCGTAGGAGGCGAGCAGCTCGGGCGTGCCGTCACGCGAGCAATCGTCCACCACCACCAGCTCGACCGAGCTCACCGCCTCGGGGTAGGGAGCCCGGGCGACCCGGTCGAGCAGCCTGGCGATCGTTTTCTCCTCGTTAAATACCGGAATCACGACGGAGATCTTTAGCGAGCTCAAGACTTCCCTCCAGCGTTGCGCGTTCGCGGCCGGGGACTTAACGTGAAGATGTGGGTGGAATGCTCTCGCTGCCGGCCCTGCTCGTCCTCACCTGGGGGATTGCCGGCCTGCTGTGGTGGGATCGCCGCCGCCAGGTCATCCGGCCCGAGCAGGCAGCCTGGACCATGGCGGCGATGGCCCTGGTCGCAATCGCGATGGCGTTGGCGCTGGTGAGCCTGCCAGCTCCACCCGTTGAGCAGCTCCTTCGCGGCGTGCTGATGATCGAGGCGATCTACGGCTTTAGAGTCCTGGCACGACGCCGTAACGGCTTGCGGTGAGGAGGTTTGAGTGACCCAGTCCGATGAGCCCGAACCTTTCGTGATCGCCGTCGAGGACTCTCTCGACCTCCACTCGTTCCCGCCCCGCGAGGTGCCCGAGATCGTCGCGGAGTACCTCCGCGCCGCGAGAGCGGCGGGATACCGCGAGGTCCGCATCATCCACGGGCGCGGCGCGGGCGTGCAGCGGGCACGCATCCATTCCCTCCTTGCCCGCACGCCCGGGATTGCCGCCGCGTTCGAGGCCCCCGCCGAGCGCGGCGGGTGGGGCGCCACGGTGGTCGTGCTGGCAAGCGACGAGGAGGTGATCAAGGAAGCCAGGACCTAGTCGAGGTCGATCTCGCGGATAGGCTTGGTGACCGGTGCATCCTTCGCCTCGTCGAGCAGCTTGCGAAACTTCTCGTCCCGAATCTGCGCGCCAGCCTTCTCGGCGCGCATCGCCTCCTCCATGCGAGAACGCGCGCTTTCCTTCTCCTTCGCCAACGCCTGCAGGCGGTCCTCGATGCTCGTGGTGCTTTTGGGTTTCTCGACCGCCTTCGACGACACCACGACTTGCTGCGCTCCATCCAGCTCCAGAAGCGCGTGGCAGTGTGGGCAAGTCACCGTGAAACGCGACATGGGTGGCCCCTCCGGGCTGCCATTCTAGCCCCGACTTCCGGCTCAGCCCTCAAGCCGCGGTTCCCAAGCCGCAGGCCGCGAGTCTCAAGCCTCAAGCCTTCCCGCCTCCGGCGCAGGCCGCGACGAGCTGGTCGAGGGCGGCAAGGAAGCGCTCGTTCTCCTCGTGCGTGCCGAGCGACACCCGCGCGCAGTTGACGAGCCCGGGGCCGCCGACGGGCCGGATGATCACCCCAAGTTTCTGCAGCGCGAGGAACACCTGCCGCACATCGGTGTCGAGCTCGACGAGCACGAAGTTGGTCACCGAGGGGATGAAACGCACTCCTCGACGCGAGAGCTCCCCCTCCACGAACGCCTTTTCGCGCCGGTTGTGCTCGCGCGAGGCGCGCGCCCATTCGTCATCCTCGAGCGCCGCCAGGGCGGCCTCCTGTGCGAGCGAGGAGGTGTTGAAGGGCGGCCGTACCTGGTTCAGGTTGGCGATCACCTCGGGCGAGGAGATCGCATAGCCGATGCGCAGGCCGGCAAGACCATAGATCTTCGAAAACGTCCGCAGGACGATGACGCTTCTTCCCAAACCGAGGTCCTGGAGGCCGTTCGGGAAGTCGGGGCGGTCGACATACTCGAAATACGCCTCGTCGAGCACGACCAGAACGCGGCCGTCGACCCGAGCCAGCAAGCGGTCGAGCTCGGCGCGCGTCGCGTAGGTCCCGGTTGGATTGCACGGGTTGGCGATGAAGATCAGCTTGGTTCGTTCGCTCACCGCCTCGCCCATGGCGTCGAGATCATGACGCCGGCCAGTCGCGGTAGGGACGGCGACGACTGTGCCGTTGACCCACTTGGTCGCGTTCTCGTAGATCGGGAACGACTGCTGCGAGATCACCGCCTCGTCGCCGTCGGCCAGGTAGGCGCGGGCGAGAATCTCGATCAGCTCGCAGGTGCCGCTGCCGAGAATCACCTGGTCAAGCCTGACGCCGTGCAACGTGGCGAGGGCTCGGCGCAGGCGGTAGCCGGAGCCGTCGGGATAACGATTGAGGTCAGGAAGCGCCCTGCGGATGGCGTCGAGCGCTCTTGGTGACGCGCCGAGCGGGTTCTCGTTGGAGGCCAGCTTGATCACCGCGGCGAGGCCGAGCTCGCGCTGGACCTCCTCGATCGGCCTTCCCGGTACGTACACGGGGATCCTGCTGATGTACTCCGGCGTTTGCGCCTGGCGCATGCTCTCCCCTCCTCGTTCGCCGCCCCCCACGGCGGAGCAAGTCTAACTCGTACTCGTCGAGCTCGCGCCACGCCCCGGGCCGCAGGCGGGGGTCGCGCAGCTCGCCAACCGCGGTGCGGATCAGGCGCTGCACCGGGTGTCCCACGCTCTTGAACAGCTCGCGGACCTCGTGAGTCTTTCCCTCGCCGACGACGACGCGCCACCATGAACGGAGCCCAGAGGGGGTGACCCGGAGCTGCTCCACCGCGGCCGGCACCACCTTCCGGCCCGCGATCACGATCCCGGCGCGAAGCCTCGCCCGCGCGCTTTCGTCAGGCACGCCCCGGACCTTCGCCTCGTACTCGCGCAGCACGCCATAGCGGGGGTGCATCAGCTTCTGGGCGAGGTCGCCGTCGTTGGTGAGGATCACCAGGCCCTCCGAGGCATAGTCGAGGCGGCCGACGGGAAACAGACGGCCGCCCACCTTGCCACGCACCAGATCGAGCACCGTCGGCCTGCCCTCGGGGTCCTCAGTTGTGGTCACCACCCCGACCGGCTTGTTGACCAGCAGGTAGCGAAGGGCGGCCGGCGGTTTCAGGCGCTTGCCGTCGATCTTCACCGCGTCGTGATCGAGGTCGGCCTGCTCCCCGAGCTCGGCGACCCGACCGTTCACCGTCACCCGCCGCTCGCGGATCAGCGCCTCGGCATCCCGTCGCGAGCAAAGCCCGGCGCGGGCGATCAATTTTTGCAGCCGCTCAAGTGCCATCTGCCGGCTCCCCAACCTCCCGCGCCACCTCCTCGATGGTGGGCAACGCGGCGAGACTCTCCAGCCCAAAGCTCACCAGGAACTGCTTCGTGGTCCGGTACAAAAGCGGCGTCCCCACCACTTCCTTGCGCCCTGCCACCCGCACCAGCGTGCGCTCGAGCAGCGTGCGCACCACGCCGGCGGAGCTGACGGAGCGCAGGAAGTTGATCTCGGGCAGCGTGATCGGCTGGCGATAAGCGACGATCGCGAGGGTCTCCAGCGCCGCCTGCGACAGGCGTGCCTTCGCCCGCAGGCCGAGGAACACCCGCAATGCCGACTCGTGCTCGGGCCGAGTGGCGAGCCGCCAGCCACCCGCGACCTGCTCCACGACGAGCCCGCTCCCAGGCTGGTTATGACGCGCCTGCAAGAACGCCAGTGCTGTCTCAAGCGCCCCCCGCTCGACGCCCTCTCCGGCGGCCGCGTGCAGCGCCTCGAAGGGCACCGGCTCCCCGGCCGCCGCGAGCAGCGCCTCGGCCAGGGCCGCGAGCTCGGCCGTTTCAGACATCGCCAAGTGCCTCCATCTGAAGAGACTTACCCGTAGGGGTGAGAAAGATCTCCGCAAACGGGCGACGCTGGTGTGCACAGGCGGTGCCCAGGCGCACGAGCTCGAGCGCCGCCACCAGCAGCGTGATGCCCTCCTCGCGGTCGGGCCGGGTGAGCGCGTGGCTCAACAGCGCAAACGCCCGCTGCCGTTGGATCAGCTCGTAGAGCTCGATCACCTTGTCGCGCACCGTGAAGCGCAGGGGGGGGAGGTCCAGCACCGCGGGGTGCTCCTGCCGGTGACGATCCAGCAGCTTGCGCATGGCCCCGGCGAGGGCAATCACGTCCAACTCCTCGAGGTCCAGCTCCGGCTCGCCGGCCGCCACCATCGCCGCGAGCCTCACCGGCTCCATTCCCCGCCGCACCTCCTCGAGGCCGGCGAGGGCGTCGGCGGCGGCGCGTACCTTCTCGAACTCGAGCAGGCGCTCCACCAGCTCCTGGCGCGGGTCGGCCTCCGCGGGGGAACGCCGCGGCAGCAGCAGTCGCGACTTGATAAGCAGCAGCCAGGCGGAGCAAAGCAGGAACTCGCCCGCGATCTCGAGGTCGAGCTCTTCCATCTGGCGGAGCGCCTTCTGAAATGCCTCACAGATCCGGGCAATCGGAATGTCCCAGATCGAGACCTTCTCCTGCCGGACGAGGTGCAGCAGCAGGTCGAGCGGACCGGTGAACGCCGGCAGCGCGACCAGCGGACGCCGCTCAGGCTGTGTTACTTCAGCAAGATCCATAGCAGGGTGTTCATGAACGGCCGGAGCAGCACGCCCAGGAAGCCGG
>JAZDGE010000132.1:0-2156 GCA_043807175.1 Acidobacteriota bacterium | reverse complement strand
TGCCAGGAGGTGGCGGAGCGGGCGGGCCAGACGCTGCCGATTGCGGAGCGAAACAACTGGCTTCTCGCCATCGCCCTCGACCACCTTACCCTCGGCCGCTGCGCCCTCTACGCCGCCCTGCTGCGCGGTGAGCCGCCCGACGCCGCCCAGCCCGACGTCGACCGCGCGGTGGCCGGCGTGCGCGCCGCGGGCGCCCAGGAGTTTAACGTCCCCGGCCTCCTCACCCGCGCCTGGCTGCGCCACACCCTGGGCGACACCGCCGGCGCCGCCGCCGACCTCGACGAAGCGTGGCAGATCGCGACCCGCGGCACCATGCGCCTCTTCCAGGCCGACGTCCACCTCACCCGCGCCCGCCTCTTCTGCGACCGCACCGCCCTCGCCCAGGCCCGCCTCCTCATCGAGCAGTGCGAGTACCGCCGCCGCCTCCCCGAGCTCGAGGACGCGGAAGCCGCCCTGGGCGCCGACCCCACCCGGAGGTAGCCTCGTGGCGACACCCCCTTCGCTGCCGCGCGTCGCCGGTGAGGCCGCCGTGGCACCGGCCGGCCGATCCGGCGGCTGGCGTTCGCCTCCGCGCTCCCGATCACACGAAGAGTAGAACGCGGCGCCAGTAGCGAGCAGCGCTGCCAGCAGCGCGCCGCGCCACCGAATGGCGCCCTGAGTTGCGCTCTTCGTCACCTTTCCACCGGCATCGCCGCCGCGTCAGGGCTGGCTCGGCGGGGTCTTGGCGGTGTCCTCGAGCGAGCGAACCGCCTCGACGAGCGCTCGCCGCAGTGGCTCGGCGCCGGCGCTGTGGCCGGCATCCTCGACGAGCACGAGGCGCGAGCGGCGCAGGGCGTGGTGGAGGCGCCAGGCCGTGATCGGCGGGCAGATCGCGTCGTAGCGGCCCTGGACGATGACGGTGGGGATGTCGGCGATTGGCGCCGCATCGCGCAGGAGCTGTCCCTCCGTAATGAAGCATCCGTTCGCCAAATAGAGGTTCTCAATCCGCGAGAACGCCAGTGGATCGAAATCCTTGAGCTCGGCGGCGGCGTCCTTGGCGGTCTGGCCGACGGCGACCATGCGGACCTCGTAGAGCGCCCAGGCATAGGCGGCGCGATCGCGGACGGCGGCGTCATCCGAGTTGGTGAGGTCGAGGAGCTGGCGTGGCCAGTCCTTTCGTTCCGGGTGCGGGATGACGGCGCGTAGATCGGCGTAGGCGTCGGGAAAGAAGACCTCGGCCCCGCCGTGATAGAAGTGGTCGATCTCGGAGCTCGTGCAGGTGAAGATCCCCCGCAGCACCAGTGCACTCACGCGCTCCGGGTGCGCCTCGGCATAGGCAAGCGCGAGCGTCGAGCCCCAGGACCCGCCGAACACCGCCATCCGCTCGAGGCCGAGATGGGCGCGGAGCTTCTCGACGTCGCCGACGAGCTCGGTAGTGGTGTTTTCCCGGGTCTCCGCGAACGGCGTGCTGGCGCCGGCGCCACGCTGGTCGTGGAGCACGATCAGCCACTTCTCGGGATCGAAGTAGCGCCGGAGGCTGGCGGAGATCCCACCGCCAGGGCCGCCGTGGAGCACCATCACCGGGGTGCCAGCCGGGTTGCCGCAAAGCTCCCAATGGATGGTATGCACCGCGGAGACCGGCAGCATCCCGGTGCGAAACGGCTCGGGCACCGGGTACCAGTCACGCCCAGCCGGCACCACGGTCGGAACCGGCGTCGCCGGCGCGGGCTGCGCGGCGGGCTGTGTGTTTGCGGGCGGCGAGGCAAGGGCAAGGGCAAGGGTCAAGGCAACGATCATGACAGCCTCCCGGGGGCGAATTCTCGCACAGAGTGATTACTTTTCGGCAGGAGCCCCGCGGCCAGGCGCTTGCGATTCTGTAGATTCGGGCATGACTCAGCCTGTGCAGAGGTGGGGCGACTCATTTCCTCTTGCGCTTTCGCTCACGTCGCCCGATATTGGTGAAAGGACAATCAAGTGGCAGCGAGGGCCATTTCAGATCGGCGCACCGGTGGTTGGCTGGCGGGTTGTGCCCTTTTTCACAAGCTCTTTGCTAGGAAGGAGAGACTGAGATGAGATCGAGGAGGGTGGCGATGCTGGCGTGTCTGCTTGTCATCGGGGTGGTGGTGTCGGTGGAGGGGGGCAACCCGACCCCGCCGGGAGCGCCGGAGAGCCCGCTG
>JAZDGE010000131.1:0-33191 GCA_043807175.1 Acidobacteriota bacterium | reverse complement strand
TGTAGCCGCAAAGGAGGATGCCGAGCGCCGGAATGAAGGGATAAAGGGGGGCGCGAAACGGCCTCGGCACCTCCGGCCGCGTCCGGCGGAGCACGAGCACGCCCGCCGACACGATAATGAACGCGAACAGCGTGCCGATCGAGCACAGCTCGGCGACCACGTTGATCGGTGTGAGGGCGGCCGACATCGCCACAATCCCACCGGTGATGATCGTCGTGATGTACGGCGTGCGGAAGCGCGAGTGCACCCGCGAGAGCGCCGCCGGCAGCAGGCCATCGCGCGACATCGCAAACAGGATGCGCGGCTGCCCGAGTAGGAGGATGAGCAGCACGCTGGTGATGCCGGCGAGGGCGCCAACGCTGACCACCGCGGAGGCCACCGGCATGTGGAGCACATTGAGCACGAGCGCGATCGGGTCAGCCACGTTGAGCTCGCGGTAGGGCACCACCCCGGTCATGATCGCCGCCACCGCCACGTAGAGCACGGTGGCGACCGCGAGTGAGCCCATGATCCCGATCGGCATGTCGCGCTGGGGGTTGATCGCCTCCTCGGCGGTGGTCGAGACGGCGTCGAAACCGACATAGGCAAGGAACACGATCGCGGCCGCGGTCATGATCCCGGAGAAGCCGAAGGGGGCAAATGGCGACCAGTTCTGTGGCTTCACGTACCAGGTCGCGAGGCCGATGAAGAGGAGAATCGCCACCAGCTTGACCGCGACCATGACGAGGTTGGCGCGCGCGCTCTCCCGGATGCCACGCACCAGCAGCCCGGTCAGGACCATGACGATGAGCACCGCGGGCAGATTCAAGATCCCGGGGTTCGCCCCCCAGGGCGCCGCACACCAGGCGTGGGGCAGCTTCCATCCCCAGGGCTCCGCCATGTGGTTGACGAGGTTGACCAGGTAGGCAGACCAGCCAATCGAGACCAGGCTGGCCCCCACCATGTACTCGAGGATCAGGTCCCAGCCGATGATCCACGCGAAGACCTCGCCGATCGTCGCGTAGCCATAGGTGTAGGCACTCCCCGCCACCGGGATCATCGCCGCCAGCTCGGCGTAGCACAGCGCCGCGCAGGCGCAGGCGCAGGCCGCGATGACAAACGAGAGAATAATGCCCGGCCCCGCGTGGTTGGCGGCCTCGACGCCGGGGAGGACGAAGATCCCCACACCGACGATGCACCCAATGCCGATCGCAACCAGATCCCAGGCGCCGAGTACACGCTTGAGGCTGCCCTGGCCTTCCTGAGTCTCCACGACAATCAGTGACAGCGGCTTGGTGCGCAGGAGCGGGTGAGACAATCGGCACCTCCTCGCCGGTCTGGAGCGAGTGCAGCCGCCCCACCCAACACTCTAGCCCGCCCGGCGGGACCGTGCAACCGCGGCGTAGGGTCGAGAACTGCGTTCAGGGGCTCGGGTTGAGGGCATGGCGGCAGCGGGTCCACCGAAACCGGCAAGGCCTCGCCAGGCAGAGATGTATGAGCCTTCGGGCTCTGGCGGGGGAGTCGATCCCAGGTCTTGCGGCCTGGTTCCCTACGAAGCGGTCCGTCGCTCGAGCCGGTCGAGGCGGGCCGAAAGCTCGCCGACCGTCGACTCCAGGCGCGAGAAGCGCGCATCGATCTCGGCGTACGAGAGCTTCATCATCGCCCGCAGCTCCACAAACTCGGTTTTGACCTCGGTGCGAAAGGCACCCAACTCCTCGCGCAGCGCCACGTCGCCTGCCTGCATCTCCTCGCGCAGCGCCACGTCGCCGGCATGGATTTCGGCGCGCAACTGCTCGCCTTGAAGCTTCATCTCGGCGCGCAGCTCGGTGGTAATCTTGGCGTCGCCCGCTCGCATCTCCGTGCGGAGCAGCTCGCCCTGATCCCTCATCTCCGACCGCAGCTCCGACGCAACTCGCTCGATTTTCTCGGCCAGCATCATGTGCCCGTCGGCAAGAACCTTGATCTTCTCGTCGAAGTGCTCGATCACCACCTTGAGGAGGTGCTGTGTTTCGTCGCTTTCCTTGCGTGCCATCGGCGTCTCCTCTGTGGCGTGGCGGACTTGACCATCATAGCGAGGCCAGGTCCTGCGTCAAGGTTCCTCCGGCGCTTGGAACCCCCCCGCCACACCCGACCAGCTCCGAGCGCGCCGCCTCTTTGGTCGGGCTGGCCTTGATCCCCCCGACGACGAGGTAAGCCTCATCCCGGGCGAGCCTGGAGACCATGCTGAAGGTGGTCATGCACAGCCGGCACCACCGCGGTCAGAACATGGCGCGCCTCCGCGCCCTCGGCGGCGAGCCGCCTACCTGCGACTACATCGCGTGGACCTGGCTCGACCGCCCGGCGCCGCGCTGGTCATGAGTGCGGGTCGCGGGCTGCACCGAAGCGCCCCGTCACGCGTCAACGTCCCGCGGTCCCCGCAGGAATGGCTCGAGCTCTGACGGCGGGCCGGGCCGCCCGATCAGGAAGCCCTGGACCTCGTCGCACCCGGCCCGGCGGAGGAAGGCGAGCTGCTCGGTCGTCTCCACGCCCTCAGCGACGACCCGCAGGTTGAGGGCGTGCGCCATCGACACGATGGCCTGGACGATGGCCGCGTCCTCCGGGCTGCGCACAACGTCGCGGATGAAGCTCTGGTCGATCTTCAGCGCGTGGATCGGAAAGCGTTTCAAGTAGGCGAGCGAGGAGTAGCCCCGACCGAAGTCATCGACCGCAATGCTCACGCCCAGTTCGTTGAGCTCCCCGAGGATGACCGCCGTGGCCTCCATGTCCCGCATCGCCGTGCTCTCGGTGATCTCCAGCACCAGCAGCCTGGCGTCGAAGCCGGTGACTGCCAGAGCGCGGGCTATCACGCCGCTCAGCTCCCGCTGGTGGAACTGCCGGGCGGAGAGGTTCACGGCGACCGCGCACGAGCCGAACCCCGCCGTGCGCCATGCCTGGCCCTGGGCACACGCAGTCTTCAGCACCCATTCCCCGAGCGGCTCGATGAACGCCGTCTCCTCTGCGAGCTCGATGAACTTCCCGGGGAGCAGCTCACCGAGGCCGGGCCGTTGCCAGCGAACCAGCGCCTCAATCGCCACCACCCGCCCGGTGGCGAGCTGGAGCTGGGGCTGGTAGTGCAGGGTAAACTCCTCGCGGGTCAACGCCTCGGTCAAGCTGCGCTTGAGGCCGATCCGCTCGGAAACCGTGGCACTCACCTCCGCGGTGATGAACTGCCAGGTATGGCCACCCTCGTTCTTGGCCCTGTTCATCGCGAAGTCGGCGTTCCTCATCAGGGTCTCCACATCGTCGCCGTCGGCAGGGCAAATCGCCACACCGATGCTGGCGAGGAGCCGGAACTCCTGACCGGCGAGGTGGAGCGGCGCCGACAGCTCGTCGAGGATGCGCGACGCAAACCGCCCCGGGTCGCCGTCGCGGTCCAGGCCTCGCCACAGCACCGTGAACTCGTCGCTGCCCATGCGCGCCACGATGTCCCCTTCGCCGAGCAACGCACCCAGTCGTCTCGCCACGGCGCGCAGCACCATGTCCCCGACTTCGTGTCCCATCATGTCATTGATCTCGTTGAAACGATCGAGGTTGATGAGGAGCAGCGCGAAGCGCCGGCCGCTCTCGCGCTCCTCGACCAGGGCCCGAGTCAGGCCGTCGTAAAACGAAAGTCGGTTGGGCAGGCCGGTGAGGAGATCGTGATGGGCGAGGTGATCGAGCCTGGCGACGGCGCGATCGCGCTCCTCGATGAGCGCGAGCAGCTCCGCCTCGCGCCGCTTCATCTTGCGTACGCGCACCTCTAGGCCACCCCAGGTGCCGGCCGCCGCGGCCACGACAACCAGCGCGTAGAACCAGCGGGTCTGGTAAAAGTAAGGCTCGAGGGTGAACTCCACGGCGGCGCCTGCCTCGTTCCACACCGCGTCGTTGTTGCACGCGGTGACCCTGAACCGGTACTCCCCGGGATGCAGGTTCGTGTAGTACGCCACCCGGCGCGTGCCTGCCACAACCCAGTCCCTGTCCAACCCCTCCAGCCGGTACTTGAAGAGCACCTTGCTTGCGTCCACGAAGCTCAGGGCGGTGTAGTGGATCTCGAGATTGCGGCTGCCCGGCGGCAGGCGGAGATCGGTGGCGACCTTGATCGGACTCCCCTTGACCGTGATCTTCTCGATGTGCACGGGAGGAGGGAACGGGTTCTTCCCCGGCCTCGCCGGATCGATGACCACCGCGCCCTGAATCGTCGCAAACCACAGCCGGCCGTCCCGAGTCTTCCACCCGGCCGGTTGCGAACCGCCCGCACACTCGTTGCTCCTCATGCCCTCGGCGACGGTGTACACGGCGCAAGACACCGAGCGCGCCTTGCTCTGAGCGAGTGCGCTGAGCTCTCCCTTGGCGACGCGGTAGATCCCGCGGTGACAGCCGATCCAGAAGTTCCCGAGGTCGTCCTCGAGGATCTCGAAGACGTTGTCGTCGAAGAGACCCTGCTTCGTGGTGCAGGAGGTGAAGACACCACCCTGGTAACGGTTCAGCCCGCCCCCCAGCGTGCCGAACCACAGCACCCCCTCGGCGTCCTCGTGGGCAGCGATGACCATGTTGCTCGACAGGCCGTCCTCCTTGGTGAAGCTGGCGAGCTGCCCGTCCTGCAGCCGGTTCAAACCGCCGCCGTAGGTGCCGATCCACAGGGCGCCGCCTCGATCCTCATGGATGAACATCACCGCCTCGTCGGCGAGGCGGTCACTGCCGGCAAAGGGGGTGATTCGCCCGTCCCGGAGACGGTTGAGCCCGCTGCCGGTGCCCACCCAGAGGTCGCCCGCGCGGTCGCCCTGGATGACCGTGATCACGTCGTGCGACAGCCCGTCCCTGCTGGAGATGGTGCGAACAACGCCGTTGCTCACTCGTCCCAGCCCAGCCCCGTAAGTCCCGACCCACAGGGTCCCCTTTCCGTCGGCGTACACGGAGGTGACCTTCTTGCTGGGCAGGCCTTCCTGCGTGGACAGCGTAGTTATCCTGCCCCCCTCCATGCGGGAAAGGCCCCCGTCGGTGCCGACCCAGACCACCCCTTGCGCGTCCTCGTAGATCGTCCTTACCTTGTCGTTCCCCAAGCCTTCCCTCGCCGCGAAGACCGTGACCTTGCCGTCGCGCAGGCGGTTGAGCCCGCCGCTGCCGGTGCCGACCCACAGGCTGCCCTCGCGATCCGCCAAGAGCGATAGGATGTTGTCATCGGGCAGCCCATCGGAGCTCGTCAAGGCCGAGAGGGCGCCGCCACGGAGTCGGAAGAGCCCGGCGTTGGTGCCGATCCAGAGACTGCCGTGGCGGTCCTGGTACAGCGCGGTGACGCGCCGCCGTGGCACCCACGTCTGCGGTGCGCTGCCGTGCGAGGCGAACCCCGCAAAGCGCACCAGGCCTCCGTCGGTCCCCACCCATAGCTCGCCGTGGGAGAGCAGCATGGCGCGGACGTGGTTGTTGGGCAGCCCGGTCGCGGTCGTGTACCTGATGAGCCCGCCACCGGCGAGCCGGACCAGGCCGGCATCGGTGCCCACCCACAGTGCGCCATCTTCCGTACACAGGAGGGCACGCACGAGGTCGGTGGGCAGGTCGACGGCCGCGCCGCGGACGACCACCCCGTTTTCCAGCCGGGCCAAGCCGGCGTCCGTGCCGACCCACAGCGCCCCTTTACCCGCTTCGCACACGGCAAGGACGCGGTTGCTGGGCAGCCCGTCCGCGACCGTTACGGCGGTCATCCCCCGCTCGCTGAGGTGGACAAGCCCGCCGCCGTTGGTGCCGATCCACAGCTCCCCTTGGCGGTCTTCGAACAACGCGCGGATGAAGTTGTTGCTGAGCGCCGGCGAGTTCCTGGTGTCGAAGACCTCGAACCGCACGCCGTCGAAGCGCGCCAATCCCTCTTGCGTGGCAACCCAGAGGTAGCCGTCACGGGCCTGGAGCAGCGCCTGGACCGAGTTCTGGGGCAGACCCTGCCCGGCTTCCCACCTCTCGTGGATGTACTGGGTGAGCGCCTTGTCGGGATCGAGGGCGTGGGCGGCACCTGCGACAAGGGCGAGGATGCCCCAGGCGCCGCAGAAGAAACCCCGCCCGGCCCCGTTTGCGGGCCATCTCTCCGCCCTCGTCGGCGCCATCCGCACCATTCCCCCTGTGCCCCCCGTCCCGCCTGTCGGGACATCCGTCGGTTCGTCCGCGTCGCCACCTCGATGGTAGCCCAAAACACGCTCGGCCGAGGCATACGCGGCAGCTCAAGGCGCCGCCGGCCCGGAGGGGGCACGCCCACCACTCCCACCTGGCAGTCCGCACCGGCGCGGTCTCGCTCGCCCGCACCATGGCCCACATCCAGGGCCGCTTCGGCTTGCAGCACAACCGCCGGCGGCGTCCGGAGGTGGTGAGCCGATGGGCGGCGTGGGCGGGTGAGCTGCGGGGTCGTGACGAGACGTTCCGGCGCGCCTACGAGGAGGTTGACGCCGCGCTTGCTGGTGCTGCGAGTGCGCCGCAATGACGCAGGTGTGTCATGTTAGGTGGGCCTCGCACCCTCGGCAGCCTCCAAAATGGCAGATCCACCTCGGGCGCTGGCAAGCGGCGACCCACGCCCCTGCCCGTCCCCAACGCCGCGGCACTTGTACGCCCGCTCGCGCACGGGTAGGCTTGGCCGGACCCGGAGACGGATGAAGCCACCACCTCGCAGCCCATTCGACCTCGAGCCCATGGAGATCCCGGAATCGGACCCGCCTTCGGGGCCGGAATTCAGGTGGCAGCACCTCTACGATCTCCTGGAAAGCGGCAGCGAGCAGGTGCTGGACGAGGCCGAGCAGGCACTCGCCGAGTTCCCGTCCCACCCCACCATCCTCTTCGCCGCGGCGCTTGCAGCGTTGGTCGTGGAGCACCCCGAACGCTGCTTGCGCTACCTCAAGCGGCTGGCGAAGCGCTGGGTGCCACGCCCGGGGGAGCTCGTGCTCCAGGCGCTCGCCGAGGCCCAGCAGCGGCGCTGGTCGCTAGCCGCCAACCTGCTGGCCGCCCATGGTCTCGACCGGGTGAGTGAGGCCGCCTTCTGGCTGCCTCGCATCCCGCGTGTCCGGAAGCTGGTGGGCACGTGGATCGGACGCATCCACGCCGAGAGCGCCCGCCTCACGGCGCCGCCGCCCCCGAAGGCGGCCGCTGCAAGAGCGCCACTCCAGGCCCGCACCACGAGTAGCCCTGCGCCTGTGTCCTCGCGAGCCGCGCCTGCCGAGCCGGCCAAAGCCGTACCGGCGCGCTCGGAAGCGCCACCCGGGCTGCCCCGCTTCAACGCCGAGATCCCCGTCCGCCTGGCGCTTCCAGCGCCAGCCGGCTGGATCCCTGCCGCGCGCAGGGGCGGCGGCGACACCGCCCACTGGTTTCGCCTCCGCTCGCAGCTCGCGCGCCTCGGCCTCGCGCTCGACTACGACGAGCTCATGTGCCTGCCCCACCTGCTCGGGGTGGACACCTACTGGTACCAGGTCGAGACGGTGCGCAAGGTGCTGCGGCAGTACCACGGCAGAGTGCTGCTCGCCGACGAGGTGGGGCTGGGCAAGACGATCGAGGCGGGGATGGTCCTCAAGGAGTACCTGCTGCGCGGCATGGTCGAGAAGGTCCTGATCCTCACCCCCGCCTCGCTCGTCGGCCAGTGGCGGGAGGAGATGGAGAGCAAGTTCTTCCTCGAGCTCGCCACCACCGAGGACGCGTTGCTGCGCAGCGACCCCAAGGCGTTCTGGCGGCAGCCGCGGATCATCGCCTCGATCGCGGCGGCGCGGCGGGAGGAGCACGCCGCCATCGTCGGAGCGCAGAGCTGGGACCTCGTCGTCGTCGACGAGGCGCACCACCTGAAGAACCGCTCCACCGCCAACTGGAAGCTCGTCGACGGGCTGCAGCGCCGCTTCCTGCTCCTGCTCTCCGCCACCCCGGTGCAGAACAGCCTCGTCGAGCTGTACAACCTGCTGACCCTCCTCAAGCCTGGCATCTTCAAGACGGAGAGGGAGTTCCGAGCGCAGTACATGAGGCCCGGCAAGCCCCGGCAGCCGGCCAACCGGGAGCGCCTGCGCACCCTCATGCGCGACGTGATGATCCGCAACACCCGCTCGCTCGTCGACGTGCGCCTGCCGCCCCGCCATGCCCTCACGAGCAAGCTCGCGCCGAGCGAGGACGAGAGCGCATGCTACGAGGAGCTGTCGGTCCTGGTGCAGGCGGAGCACCGCGTCCTTCAGGCCAACCGCCGCCTGGTGCTGCGCCATCTGCTGGCGGCCGCCGGCTCCGCGCCGGCTGCGGCGAGGGCGGCGATCGCCAGCTTCACGACCGGCGGCGGGGGCGACCGGCGCTGGCACGACCTCCACGCGCGCTACCGCGAGCTCTCCACGAGCGTGAAGGAGGAGGCGCTGCTCGGCCTGCTCCGGCGCAACCCGGAGGAGAAGAAGATGGTCTTCGCGCACCACCGCGCCACCCTTGAAAGCCTCGAGGAGCGGCTTGCGCGCGAGGGCATTTGCCTGGCGCGCTTCGACGGCAGCCTGTCGGGGCCGGACAAGGACGCGGCGGTGGCGCGCTTCCGCGACTCGGCGCCGGTGCTGCTGTGCAGCCAGTCCGGCGGTGAGGGCCGCAACCTCCAGTTCTGCAACACCCTCATCAACTTCGACCTGCCGTGGAACCCGATGGCGATCGAGCAGCGCATCGGCCGCATCCACCGCATCGGCCAGCAACGGGAGGTGTTCGTCTTCAACCTCGCCGTCCGCAACACTCTCGAGGAGCACCTCCTCACCATCCTCGAGGAGAAGATCCACATGTTCGAGCTGGTCGTCGGCGAGATCGACGTCATCCTCGGCGAGCTCGACGAGAGCCAGGACTTCTCGGAGCTGGTCTACGCCGCCTGGGTGGGCAGCACTCAGGCGGAGCGCCCGCAGGCGTTCGCCGCCCTTGGTGACCGCCTGGCGGCGGCGAAGCACGACTACGAGGCCGTCAAGGCGCTGGACGGCGAGCTCTTCGGCGACGACCTCGAGGTGGGGTAGCGGCATGAGCCTGCTCGCCGAGCTTCTCACTGAGCTGCTGCAGAGGGAGGGCGCCATTGTCGACCGCTCCTCGCCGGAGATCCTCGATGTCGTCAGCCCGCCGCACGTGCAGCGGTGCCTGCACCTCGACGAGTGGGCACGGCTCTCGTTCGGCCCGGCACGCGCCGGCGCGAGCCAGCGTGTGACCCTCGACAGCGACTGGCTGCAGCGCCTCGACGAGCTGCTCGGCGGCCGCGGTCGCCACGATCTCCAGACCCTCCTCATGGACTGCCCGGCGCCGGGCGACCCCGAGCGAGTGGCCGCGCACACCCTGGTGCTCGCCAACGCCACCTACCGGCTCACCGGCGTCGCACCGGCGTGGACGCGCTACGTCATCATCACCTTCCGCTACACGGCGGTCTCCGACGACAAGCACGAGGGCCTGCTCCAGCTCGGCCTCAACCTCGCCACCGGCAGCACCATCGATGGCCTGCGCGAGGCGTTGCTGGAGGCGGCGGCGAGCGACAAGGTGATGCACCTCGCCGCGCCGCCCGAGCGGGCCGAGCTGCCGCCGCCGTGGGACGAGCCGCGGCTCGCGGGGGTGGTGGCACGCGCCCTTCCGGGGCGCCTGGACGAGCTGCTCGCACCGTTTCTGGCCGGCATGCGGCGGCGCCAAAACCGAGACCTCGCGCGCCTCCTCACTTACTACTCCGAGCTCCGCCAGGAGTGCTACGCGCGACACGCCGCTGGGCGCACCAAGGAGCGGCCAGCGGGCGGCGGCCTCGATCCCGACCTCGTCGCCGGACGCCTCGAGGCGATCGCCCGGGAGTACCACCTCAAGGTCGCAGACCTGCGCCAGAAGTACGCCATGAACATCGAGGTGCAGTGGCTCCAGACCCTCGAGCTCCTGATGCCGGTGCAGCGCTTCTCGTTTCTCATCCGGCGCCGCAAGGGCGAGCGCCGTCTCGTCCTCGACTGGAACCCGTGGGCCAAGCGGCTCGAGCCCCTGCCCTGCGAGCACACCTTCACCGCCGAGCGCCAGCGCGTCGTGTGCGACGACGCCCTGCACCTCGTCAGCCCACCCGCCCACGGCGACTGCCCCGGCTGCGGCAAGCCGTACTGCCGCGCCTGCCACCCCGCCGCCTGTCCCAGGTGCGGCGGCCCCCGACCGCCTGGCTGACGGTTCCCGGTTGTCGGTTCCGGGATCACCCGGCGCCCCGGCGGGTATGGGCCTACGGCGACGAGAGCTTCCTCGCACCGCCGAGTGGGTGCCAGAGTGGGGCCCAACACTCTTGACAAGGCGTTGGAGCGCACCACCGATCAGCTCGACGCTGCCCTCTCCGGGACCGTTGGCGCTGCGCGAATCTCAAAATACGTCAGATTTCGTGGCCTTGCACCAATCCAGGACGGTGCAGGCTCGCCGCAGTGAGTCCACCGGCGTCAACCGTTTCCCTTCAGAACCAGTGCGGCGTCCCGGTGCATCGAGACGCGGAGCTGGCGGCCAGCCCGGCGCCCTGCCGGCGCCGGTCAGGCGGCCGGGCCAGGAGGGGCCGCGCTCGGCGGCGCGGGGCGCAGCGAGCGGGCGATTAGGCCCAGGCCGGCGGCCATCAGCCCCAGCATCAGCAAGGTGTTGAACAGGCTGGTGGGGCGGAAGTAGATGCGCAGGTTGGTGATGATCCCGGCGACGATGATCAGCGCGCCGAGGGTGGTGAGCACCCAGCCGGGCTTGCTGCGGCCGTCGAAGAAGAGGAAGCCGATTCCCACCAAGAGCGGCACCAGCGTGAGGCCGAAGGCGTTGCCGCTGAACCACGACCACCAGCCGGAGTGAACGGTCACTTGGTTGAGGAGAAGGTAGCCGCCAACCGCCACCATCGCCAGGCCGCCGAAGAAGGCTGCGAAGCCGCCGGGAGTCCCGCCTGCGCCCTTGATTTCCATGGCCCAAGTCTAGCGCGATACGGCTGCTGCCGGAACCAGGAGCGCTTGCACGCCGAGGATCTTTTCGAACAGGGCAAGTTCTTCGCGACCTGCGCGGGGGCGGGGGACTGGCGGGCGGGTTCCCTGGGTGTTGGGTGGTGGAAACCGTCGACTGTCAACTGTCAACTTCCAACGCGCGACTTCGCCTCGTCAGCTTGAGGCGCCGCCGCACTAGTTGGCCGCCGGGGCTGCTGGCCGCCACATCGTGTTCGGCAGGCCCTCCACCCAGGGCTTGTAGCTCCGGCAGAACTTGACCCGCTCGGCGAGCGTGGGGTGGGAGTAGCGCCAGAAGCGGACGAAGGGATGGGGGTCGGGTAGGACTTTGGAGTCCTCGGCGAACTTGACGAAGCTGCGGGCGCCGGCGTCGTTGAGGTGGGTCAGCTCGAGCGAGAAGATGTCCGACTCGCGCTCGATCGCCCGCGAGAACCCATTCATGACCGGCGTCAGCAGAAACATGCCGGCGCTCACGACCAGCAGCAGGAGCGGAACGGCGGCTGGATCGTGGGGCACCTCGAACCCCCAGCCACCACCCCAGCGACGCGTCGCCCACTCGACGACGCGCTGGCCGACGAGGAGCACGACAAAGAGCAAGGCGAGGATGAAAGCGAGCCCCTTCCACATGTGATGCAGGACATAGTGGCCCATCTCGTGGGCCATCACGAAGCGCAGCTCGTCGTGGTCCATCTTGGCGATGATGGTGTCCCACAGGACGATTCGCTTGGTCGGTCCGAGGCCGTTCACATAGGCGTTCATCGTCGTCGTCTGCTTTGACTTGTCGACCTCGAAGACGCGCCCGCCGGTGATCCCGGCCGCCGACGCGAGGTCGAGAAGCTCGGTCTTCAGCGCCTCGTCCTTGAGCGGCTCAAACTTGTTGAAGACCGGATCGAGCACGACCGGGCCGATGAGGATGAGAAAGACGGCGATCGGCGCCGCGCCGATCCACAGCGCCAGCCACCAGCGCCGCACCCGCCGGATGCCGCCAAGCGCCAGCGCCATTACCGGCGCACCGAGCGCGATGCCGAGCAGAAAGCCCTTGAGTTGGTCCCACAACCAGGCGGGTAAGCTCTGCTCGGAGAGGTTGAAGCGGTGCGGCACGAAGTAGCCGGAAAGATAGTCGAGCGGGATGGTGAGGAGCGTCATCACGGCGGAGAACAGGGCAAAGAACACCATGGCGCCGAGGAAGCGCCGGCTGGTGACCCGCTGGGCGAGGTCGCGCAGTCGTCGCGAGATGCCGAGCGCCAGCACCGCGAGCAGGGCGACGAAGCCATACAGCGCGCCAGCGAAGTAAAGGGTGTCGAGCCAGCGCTGGTGGGCGCGCATCTCGTCGGTGACGACGACGGTGTAGGGATCGCGGGCCGCCTCACCGGCCGCCTTGGCAGCCTCCTCACTACCCGCTGGCAGTGGGCCCGCAAGCACAACGGGGATCAGCGCGAGACCCAGGATCACGACTCCTGCGAGCAATGAGAATCGGCCAGTTCGCATGCGCCCTCCCGCTGGCACCACGGCGATGATAGCCCAGGGAGGCTCCGCCTCAAACCGACGAGAGGCTGCCGTATGCCGCTCGTTTGGGGTTGTGGCCACTGGCTGCGTGGTGTTGGCGGAGCCTTGAGTCGACAGTTGACAGTCGACAGTTTCCCCCACGCCCCACCCAGAAGACCCACCCGCCCGTCCCCCGCCCAAGCGCCCGGTCCGAAAACTTGGCACATTCGTTCAGGTCGTTCCACTATTAGACCGCTGGTGCGGTAGGCTTACGCGGATGGGGACCAGCCCTGCACCGGCTCACATGAAAGCGCCCCTGGCCGAGTGGACCGCCCTCCATCCGGCCGCCCTCGCTTATGCGCGAGGCGAGCTCGACTTGCCGGCGGCGTCCTCGTTTTCAGGCGCGCGTTCGCCGGCCCTTGCCGAGGTGCTCGCCGAGTGCAACCGTGGCTGGGGAAATCCCGTCGACCGGGTCATCGAAAGCTGGCTTGGCGGTGCCGTCGCGATCGTCACCGGCCAGCAGCCCGGTTTGCTCGGTGGCCCCCTCCTGACGCTCGTCAAGGCCTGCGCGGTGGCCGCCGAGGTTAAGCGCCTGCGGGCCGCCGGCGTCGAGGCGGTAGGTTTTTTGTGGCTGGCCACCGCCGATGACGACCTCCCCGAGATGGGCACGGCGCGTGTGGTCGTGGGCGATGAGATCCTCGCGGCGCGCGAGGCGGACTGGGTGCGGGGCGTCTCGCTGGCGGGACCGGCGACGCTCGGTCCGGCTTGCGCGACGCTGCTTGCCACCCTCGCCGAGCGTCTGCCCGCGGCCTACGCCCAGGAGGCCGTCGCGCTCGCGGCCCACTGCTATCGCCCTGGCGCCAGCCTCGGCGAGGCGACCGGCAGCTTCCTGGGCCGCCTGCTCGCGGGCGCCGGCGTTGTCCTCGTGGATGCGCTCGCGCCCGCCCTCGCGCAGGCGGCGGCGCCCGCCGTTGATGTGCTTCTCGGACGCCTGCCGGCGGCCTGGGAGGCGCTGCGCGCCGGCGAGCGCGAGCTTGCCGCCCGCGGCTGGCCGCTTCCGCTCAAGCTCAATGAATACATCCTGCCGGTCTTCCGCCGCGAGAGCCATCGACGCCGCCGACTCGCCGCCGCCGGAGACGACTGCCCGACCGCGATTCGCGACGAGCACGCCGCCCACCCCGAGCGCTTCCTCCCCAATGTCTGGCTGCGACCGCTCGTGCAGGACGCCGCCCTCGGTGCCGCGACCGCGATCCTCGGCGGCGCCGAGCTCGCCTACCACATCGAGGCCATGCGGCTGTGGGAGCTGGCCGGGGTGGCTCGCCCCGAGTGGCGCCTGCGGCCGCATGTCACTCTCGTTACCAATGCGGAGCGGCGGCTGATTCGACAGCTCGGCATCGAGCCCCACCACCTCCTGCATGCGGCCCCGCCCCGTCATCTACTCGCTGGCGCGGGCGTGCGCCGCGCTCTTGCCCGCCTGCGCCGCACCGTCGAGCGCGAAGGCGAGGCGCTGCGCCTGGTCACAGGCGCCGAGCTGCCTGCGCTGCAGGGCGACCTCGAAGCGACCGGAGCCAGGCTTGAAGGCGCGCTGGTCTGGCTGGAGGGACGGGCGACCGCCGCCGCCACCCGAGCCGCCGATGTCGAGGGGAAGCGCTGGCGGCGCCTGCGCGCCTTCTTACGCCCCGCCGGCCACCCCCAGGAGCGCTACCTCTCGCTTCTGGCGCCCCTGCTGCGACTCGGCGTCTCCTGGCCACAGCAACTCGTGGCCCGGCTCGACCCCACCGACCCCGGTATGCATCTCCTGTTCTGGGAGGAGGGCGAGTGGTAGGGCGCTGCGAGGTGCTCGCCATCGGCGCCCACCCCGACGACGTCGAGCTCGGCTGCGGCGCCACCCTGGCCCGCCTCGCTGCTGCGGGAAAGATCGTCGGCATCCTCGACCTCACAAACGGTGAGCTCGGCACCCGGGGCGACGCCTCGACCCGGCGGCAGGAAGCCGAGCTTGCCGCGCGGGCGCTGGGTGTGGCCAGGCGCAGTTGCCTCGGTCTTGCGGATGGCCATCTCTCCTCGGCCAACGAGGAGCAGCTTGCGGCATTGGTCAAGACGCTGCGCGAGGCTGCGCCCCGCGCCCTGCTGGCCCCTCACAACGCCGACCCGCACCCCGACCACCGCGCCGCCGCCGAGCTCGTCTCACGCGCACACTTCCTCGCCGGTGTGGCGCGCTGGCAGGGCGAGCTGGGTGGCCCCGAGCGCGCGCATCTCGTGCTCGCCTACCCTGGCCCGCGCCAGCTCTTCGAGCCGGCGCTCGTGATCGACGTGTCGGCCAGCTATCCCGTGAAACGCGCGGCGCTTGCGGCCCACGCCTCGCAGTTTGCCGTTGTCGGTGGCGCGCCGACCCACCTCGCCAGCGGTTACTTTCTCGCCGCCATCGAGGGTCGTGACCGCGCCGCCGGCAACCTCATCGGCTACGAGCTCGGCGAGGGGTACGCGATGCCTGGACCAGTGGCTGCCGGCGAGATCGCCTGGCTGCTCTCGCCAGCGACCGAACCCGGCTTGCGGCCCGAAAGGTGATGAACGTTGTTGGTTGTCGGTTGTCAGTTGTCGGATGTCGGTTGCTGTTTGTTGGTTGTCAGCTGCTAGCTGCTAGCTCTTAGCCTTTGGCTCCTAGCTTTTGGCTTCTAGCTGATACCTGATAGCCGATAGCTGAGCGCTGATAGCTGAGTGGGTGGGCGGGGGAAGGAGGGCTGCATCATGCGAATTGGCGTCACGTGCTATCCCACGGTGGGCGGCTCGGGCGTGGTGGCGACCGAGCTCGGTCTCGCCCTTGCCCGCCGCGGCCATGAGGTTCACTTCATCTGCTACGCCCTGCCCTACCGGCTCTCGCGCGTGCCGCCGGGAGTCACCTTCCACGAGGTAACCGTGCCGGCCTATCCCCTCTTCCAGTACCCGCCCTACTCGCTGGCCCTCGCCTCGCAAATGGCCGATGCGGTGCGCAATCACGGCATCGAGCTGCTGCACGTGCACTACGCCATTCCCCACGCGATCTCGGCGTATCTGGCCCGCGAGCTCCTCGGTGGCGGACCCCGCCTCGTGGTCACCCTCCACGGCACCGACATCACGGTGGTGGGCGCCGACCCTTCCTTCCTGCCGATCGTGCGCCTGGGCATCGAGCGCGCCGATGCCGTCACTGCGGTCTCCGAATCGCTCGCTCGCGAGACCCGCGATCGCCTTGGCGTGCAGCATGAGATCATCGTGATCCCCAATTTCGTCGACGCCAACCGCTGCGACGCTGACTTCGCCGCCGCCCACCGCCGGCGGCTGACGCCCGACGGCGCGCCGCTCCTCGTTCATGCCTCCAACTTCCGGCCGGTGAAACGGGTGATGGACGTGCTTGAGGTCTTTCGTCTCACCCATGCCGAGGTTCCCTCGCACCTCGCGATGGTCGGCGATGGCCCGGACCGGCCGGCGGCCGAGAAGTTCGCCCGCGAGGCGGGGATCGCCCACCGGGTGGAGTTCCTCGGCAATGTCTCGCCGGTTGAAGGGGTGATGGGCGCCGGAGACCTCTTCCTCCTCCCCTCCGCCGAGGAGTCCTTCGGCCTGGCCGCCCTCGAGGCGATGTCCTGCGGCGTGCCGGTGGTGGCGTCGAACGCGGGCGGGCTGCCGGAGCTCGTTGCCGAGGGCGAGGGCGGCTTCACGTTTCCAATCGGCGACACGCGGGCGATGGCCGACAAGGTGATTGAGTTGCTGCGCAACCCCGCCGAGCTTGTGCGCCAGCGCCTGCTCGCCCGCCGCCGGGCGAGCGAGCACTTCTCGACCGATCGCATCGTCGACCGCTACGAGGCGCTCTACCGGCGATTGCTGGACGCCGAGGCGCCTCCGATTACGGGAAGCCCGTAGAAAACGTGGCCCGTGGTTCGGGGTTCGGGGTTCGTCCCCCACTCACCCGGAGACAGGTGCACGTGAGGACCCGGGGGGTACTTGTGCAGGTGGCCGACCGTGGGGGGCGACCAGGCCCGGCTTCGTGGGGCCAGGGCTGCGAGCGGGGCGAACGGCGGCCTGCTTTTCGCGTCTGCACCTCAATTGCAAACTCCACCTCGCTCGGTTAGCATCGTAAGAGCGAAAGCAAGCTGCCCTCAAGCGGGGGGAAGGGAAGGAGAAAGACAATGGCTGTTCCACCCAGCGCTGTACCACTTGCAGTATTCAAGGCCGATCTCGGGAAGAGGATCATTGCCGCCCTGATCGACGCCATCCCGGCGATTCTTGTCGGGTTTGTTCTGGGCATGATTCCGTTCATTGGCGGGATCATCGGCGGGTTGCTCGCCGGGGGCTGGTGGCTCGTCCGCGATGGCCTCGATCTCGACTTCGCTGACAAGCGCTCGCCAGGCAAGAAGATCATGAAGCTGCGACCGATTCGCCTCGACGGCATGCCAATGACGATGGATGTCTCGATCAAGCGAAACCTGCCGCTCGCCGCCTACTGCGTGGGCTACCTGCTGTGGGTGGTGCCGGTGCTCGGGCACCTGGTGTCGATCCCGATCTTTCTGATCGGCGGGATGATCGGTCTGATCGAAGCGGTGCTGGTGCTGACCGACGCCGAGGGCCGGCGCTGGGGAGACAAGATGGCCGGCACCAAGGTGGTCGAGGTGGCCGAGTAGGCCGGCGAGGCGGCACGCGGAGGGAGCAGCCCGGGCCATCCGCGAGCCCGAGAAGTACACGAGGGGCGACCCGCCGGGTCGCCCCTCTTCGCAGCGAGCCAGTCCTACCGGGCGGCGGCTAGGGGTTCTTGGCCCAGCCGGCGCGCCAGTTGCGAGTGGCGGTGCCGTTGCACGACGCCCAGCTCCCGGCGCCGCCGGAGGTCTCACTCTTCAGCGTGCCGCTCATCGCCCCCTCGCTGGCAAGCGTCCCGGCGAGCGTCCAGTTGCTGGTGAAGACGGTCGAGGTGCCGTCGCTGTAGGCGATCTGCACCTGAGTGGTGAAGCTGCCGTCGGCGCCGAGCGGAATCGGGGTGGCGGCGGTCGCCGAGAAGTCCACCACAAAGCTGTCGGTGCCACAGGGTATGCCCACCACACCGGCAAAGCCGGTGAGCCCGGCGCTCGAGATCCCCACCTCGATGCCACCGTCGATCAGCAGCCCGTCGGTGGTGAACGCGATGCCGTCGAAAAGACCGGTCTTCTTGGCGCTGACCGTCCGCGCCCACATCTCGACGGTCGAGGGATCGGCGGTGCGGTTATCGATCCGTGAGCCGAACGCGATCACCTTGCCGTTGCCGCCGGTGACCTTCACCCGCACCCGCCGGTTGAGACCAAAGGGCCCGCCGAGGTTGGCGATCGAGTCCTGCTTCTGGTCCCGCGGCTGCAGCGAGTAGGTCTTGGCAGCGGCGAGAGCGGCGCCGGTGGAATCGAGGAGCTGCGCCTCGACGGTGCAAGTGGCGCCGGTGGTCTCGACGAAGCCGAAGTTCGAGCGCCAAATACCGGTCGAGCCGGCGGCATCCTGGGCGAGGCCAATGATGTCGGTGTACTCACCGTTGCCGATCCCAAGCGTGCCCGCCAGGCCGGCGTAGAACTGCCCGGTCGTGCCCGTCACCTGCTTCGAGTTGAGCACGTTGGCGTCGTAGATTCGCCCAGTCACCATCACCTCGAGGTCGGAGGTGAAGCGAAGCGCCCCGTACTTGCCGCTGACTCCGAGCGGCGAGTTCACGAACTCGAGGTACTCCTTGGTCTCGCCAGCGGCCACCGTGATCGCCTGCGACACCGCGGTGGTGTTGTCCTTGTTCCGTTCGAGGAAGTACGCAGTGACGGTTGCGGAGGACGTGGTGGAGGGGTTGTAGATCCACACCGCGGTCCGCCACTGCGAGCACACGCCGTCGACGCACGCCCCCTGCGCGTGCCCGACCGAGGGTATGAAGAGATCCGTGCCTGGCGCCACCGCAAGCGCGGCGCCGGCGCTGAGCAGGAAGCAAAGAACAGCGGCAATGGGCTTCATGGTCGACTCCCTTCGTCTCATTCTAGCAAACAGGTTGCGACTTGAGTTGATTTCTGTCAAGAGGGGGCCTGCCCCGGCCGTCGGCAGATGAGGCGCCAATCCCCGCTCGCTGCCTTACCTGGACCTGGACCAGCCTGCGTGACGTAGACTTCAGCAATCATGCCTGCGCGGCATCGGCGCTCCTCCACTCGCCTTGAGTCTACCGAGCCGATCAGCTTCCCGCCCCAGCCGTGCGGATGCTCTCGAAGATGTGCCGCGTGAAAGAGGTCCACGTCCAACTCTAGCTCCAGGTCCAAGTCCAAGTGGACGCCGAGATGGCACATCAGGCTAGCACCTATTGGGGGACGCGAGACCAGGACGATTCAGAGGAATGGGGGATAAGCGGGCGGGTGGCCGGGGGGGCGGGGGTGAGAAAAGCGAGCGTCCGGCTGTGCCGGCGCGAGCGCGGGGGGCTCGGGGGGTCGAGGCGACGGGGGCGTGGGTGGGGGGTCGCCGGACCCCCCGGAAGGAAGGTGGTGCCGAAGACCGGACTCGAACCGGTATGGCTTGCGCCACACGCCCCTCAAACGTGCGCGTCTACCAATTCCGCCACTTCGGCACGTACCATCTTGACCTTACTTCTGCGGCGCCGGGCTCGCCGGCGCGGGGGGCGCGGGCGCCGGGTTCACCGGCGCGGTCGCCGCGGGCTTTTCCTTCATGCCGGCGGTGACCGAGCGGCTGCGACGGGCGGTCAGCACCGAGAGCCCGATGCACAGCGCGACGAAGAGCACGAAGGATCCGGTGGTGAGTTTGTGCATCAGGGTGATGGTGCCGCGCGGGCCGAACGCCACCTGTGAGGAGGCGGCGCCGAAGGCGGCGGCCACATCTGCACCCTTGCCCTGCTGGAGCAAGACCACCAGGATGAGGAAAATGCAAACCAACACGTAGAGCATGAGAAGCAACGTATACACTGAAATGACTCCTTCACAACCCCCGGCGGTTGGCCGGAGCAGCCAGGATGATAGCCCAAAACGCCTCCACGTCAAGGCTTGCCCCCCCGATCAGCGCACCGTCGACGTCGCTTTTGGCGAGGATCGCGGCGGCATTGTCGGGCTTCACGCTCCCCCCGTAGAGGATCCGCAGCCCCGCTGCTTCATCCCCTCCCAGCACCGCGGCGAGCCGGGTACGGAGGAAAGCGTGGGCCTCCTGGGCCTGCTCGGGAGTGGCGTTTCGTCCCGTGCCGATCGCCCAGACCGGCTCGTAGGCGACCGCCAGGAGACCGGGGTCGAGGCCGGCGAGAACTGCGCCCTGGCGCTCCAGCACCGCGAAGGTCTCACCTCGCTCCCGCTGCTCGAGCGTCTCACCCAGGCAGTAGATGACGGCAAGCCCAGCGTGCTGCGCGGCGCGGGCGCGAGCGGCGGCAGTGGCATCGGTCTCGCCGAAGTACTGGCGGCGCTCCGAGTGGCCGGCGATGACCCAGCGCACGCCGAGCTCGACGAGCATCGGCGCCGCCACCTCACCGGTATAGGCGCCCTTCTCCTCCCAGTGACAGCTCTGGGCGCCGATCGCCACCGCCGAGCCCGCCGCCAGCATCGCCGCCAGCGGGAGGGTGGTGAAAGGCGGGCAGACGATGACCTCCGGGCCACCCGCGGGCAACCGGTCGATCAGGACCTCGAGGTAGCCTTGTACGGTGGCGCAGCTCCCGTGCATCTTCCAGTTGGCGGCGAGACAGGGGCGCCGCGCCATCACGCCTCCAACGCCGCGATGCCGGGAAGGGTCTCGCCGGCGAGGAACTCCAGCGCGGCGCCGCCGCCGGTGGAAACATGCGACAACTGGTCCCCCACGCCCGCCTGCTGCACCGCCGCCACGGTTTCCCCACCCCCCACCACGGTGAACGCCCGGCTGTCAGCCATCGCCTCGGCGATCGCCATCGTGCCGCCGGCAAACTCGGTGCGCTCGAAGACGCCGGCAGGGCCGTTCCAGAATACGGTCCGGGCCGCGCCCACGAGTGTGGCAATTCGCGCCCGCGTCGCGGGCCCGATGTCGAGGATCAGGTCATCCGCGCCGACATCCTTCGCGTCGACCGTCCGCCCGCGGCCCTCCAGCGAGGCTGCAATCACGACGTCGGCGGGAATGACGACCTCGACGCCCCGCCCGGCCGCTCCCGAGAGCACGGTCCTGGCGGTTTCGACCAGCTCGGTCTCGATCCGGGACCTGCCCACCGGCCGCCCGGTCGCCAGCAGAAAGGTGTTCGCCATCCCGCCGACCAGCGCCAGGGTGTCAGCTTTCTCGCTCAAGGCCTGAAGCGTTTCCAGCTTGCCCGAGACCTTGGCGCCGCCGATCACGGCGACGAACGGGTGCTCGGGATGATCACGCACCCTCGTGAGGGCGGCCACCTCCCGCGCCATCAGGCCGCCAGCGCCGCGGCTGGCGAACATGTGCGCCACCCCGGCGGTGGACGCATGCTCGCGGTGAGCCGCACCAAAAGCGTCGTTGACGAAAACGTCGGCGAGGGCCGCCAGACGCCGGCAGAACTCCGGGTCGTTCGCCTCCTCGCCGGCCTCGAAGCGCAGGTTTTCCAGCAGGATCACCTCGCCAGGGCGGGCCGCGGTCACCGCCTGCTGCGCCGCCTCACCGACGACATCGGCGACGAACTCCACCGCGACCCCCGCGTGCGCCGCCAACACTGGCGCCACCGGCCGCAGCGAAAGGGTGGGATCGACCTTCCCCTTCGCCCGGCCAAGGTGCGAGCAGGCCACCACGATCGCCCCCCGCTCGACGAGCAGCCTCACGGTCGGCGCCGCCTCGCGCACCCGGGTGTCGTCACCCACCCGCCCGTCCTGCAGTGGCACATTGAGATCAAGTCGCAGCAAGACGCGCTTCCCCGCCACCTCAAGATCGTCGATCGACCGCAGCGCCATCACTCACCTCGCGTTAGCGTACAGCCGCGCCACGTCTACGCAGCGAGCCGCGTAGGCGTACTCGTTGTCATACCACGAGAGGACCTTGCCGAAGCGTTCGCCGACCACCATCGTGGAAAGGGCGTCGACGATCGAGGAGGCGGTGGAGCCGCGGAAGTCGATGGAGACCAGCGGTTCCTCGCACACCTCGAGAATGCCCTTGAGGGGACCGGCAGCCGCTGTCCGGAAGGCAGCGTTGAGGGTTGCCGCCGTGATCGGGCTCTCGGCCATGAAGCTGAAGTCCACCAGCGAGACGTCGTTGGTCGGCACTCGCACGGCGAGGCCATCCAGTTTGCCCTTGAGCTCGGGGAAGACCTCCGCCATCGCCTTCGCGGCGCCGGTCGAGGTCGGGATCATCGACATGCCGGCCGCGCGTGCGCGGCGCAGGTCGGAGTGGGGCAGATCCATCAGCCGCTGGTCGTTCGTCATCGCGTGCACGGTGGTGAGCAGCCCCGAGGTGATGCCGAAGCTCTCCTTGATCACCTTGACCACCGGCGCGAGGCAGTTGGTGGTGCAGGAGCCATTCGACACGATGCGGTGCTTCTTGGGATCGAGAATCTGGTGGTTCACGCCGTACACGAGCGTCGCATCGACGCCCTTGGCGGGCGCCGTCACCAGCACCCAGCGCGCGCCCGCATCGAGGTGCGCCCTCGCCTGCTCGGCCTTGGTGAATCGCCCGGTCCCCTCGAAAACAAGGTCCACCCTGTGCTCTCTCCAGGGCAGCTTGAGTGGGTCGGGAATCGCAGTCACCTTGCTCGCGCGTCCGCCGGCGATGAGCTCGTCGCCCCGCACCTCGACCGCGGCCGCGAAGCGCCCGTGCACCGAGTCATAGCGCAGCAGGTGGGCGAGCGTCGCCGGGTCGGTGATGTCGTTGATCGCCACAAACTCGAAATCGGGGTCGGCGAAGGCCTGCCGGTAGATCAGGCGTCCGATCCGGCCAAAGCCGTTGATGGCTACACGCAGAGGCATGTCTCCCTCCCTTCTGTGGCCGCCAGTATAGCCGCCCGGCCGCGGAGGGAGTAGAAGGCGGGCCCCGGGCTCAACAAGCAGGGCTCAGGGCCCTCGGCCCCGGGCTCAGGCCCCCGCCCACCCGGGAGGTGGTTCGTGGCTCGTGGTTCGTGGTTCGACGTCCTCGCCCATCCAAAGATGCAGGATCTCGCAAGGAGACACGGCCTCTTGCCTTTCGCCTTTTGCCTCCTGTCTTTCGCCTTTCGCCTTTGGCCTTTTGCCTTCTGTCTTCTCCCTTCTTTCTCCCTGCCTCAAGCGCTACCATCCGCCGCGATGGGCGAGATCGTGACCTCGGTGACGCCGCTGCGCTGGCGTGACGGCCTGGAGCTTCTCGACCAGCGCCTGCTGCCCGATCGCGAGCGCTGGATTCCCGTGTCCGGAGCGGCGGCCGCGACCCGGCTGATCGCTTCTCTGGCGGTCCGAGGCGCCCCGGCCATCGGGCTGGTGGCCGCCTATGCGATGGCCGCCGAGGCCGGCCGCAACCCTGACCTCGGCCATCTGCAGCGGGCCGCACGCCGTCTCGCCGCCGCCCGGCCCACCGCCGCCAACCTCGCGCGCGCGGTTGGCGAGATCCTGATCGCCGTGGCCCAGGCTGCGCCCGATGAGCGGTTTGCGCGCGCCCTTGCGGCCGCCCGTGCGCAGCACGTGGCCGACGCCGCAGCCTGTGTCGCAATGGGCAGGCATGGGGCGGCGCTGTTTCCCGACGAGGGGATCACCCTCCTCACCCACTGCAACGCCGGCGCCCTCGCCACCGGCGGGATCGGTTCCGCGCTCGGCATCGTGCGCGCGGTGCACGCCGCCGGCCGGCTGGTGCGCCTCTTCGCCTGTGAGGCCCGGCCGGTGCTGCAGGGCGCCCGGCTCACGGCCTGGGAGGCGGTGGCCGATGGCATCCCCGTCACCCTGCTGGCGGACAGCGCGGCCGGCCGGTTGCTCGCCAGCGGGCGGGTGAGCGGCGTGGTGGTGGGCGCCGACCGGATCGCCGCCGACGGGTCGGTGGCGAACAAGATCGGCACCTACCCGCTGGCCGTGCTCGCGGCCCGCCACGGCGTGCCCTTCGTCGTCGCCGCCCCGACCACGACCTTCGATCTCAACTGCCTCGACGGCGCTTCGATCCCGATCGAGGAACGCGGGGCCGAGGAGGTCCACAGCGTGCGCGGGAGGCGAATCGCGCCCGCGGGAGCCGAGGTGTACAACCCGGCCTTCGACGTCACTCCGCCCGAGCTGGTGGGGGCCATTGTCAGCGAGCGCGGCGTCGCCCGCCCGGTGGATGCCGTCTCGGTGCGCAGGATCGCCACGTGAGGGCGCTCGGCATCGAGACCTCCTGCGACGAGACCGCGCTCGCCGTGCTCGAGTCAGACGGCGGCGTGGCCTGTAACCTCGTCGCCTCACAGGTGGCCGCCCATGCACGCTACCTCGGGGTCGTGCCGGAGCTGGCGGCCCGCCATCACCTCGAGGCTCTACCCGCACTCCTGGCCGAGGCCGAGCGGCAGGCAGGGCTGGCGAGTGTGGAGCTGGTTGCCGTGACGCGCGGCCCCGGCCTGATCGGCTCCTTGCTCGTCGGGACCTGTTTTGCCGCCGCCTACGCCTACAGCCGCAGCCTCCCGCTGGCCGGGGTCGACCATCTGGAGGGGCATCTCATCTCGCCCTTCCTGCACCTCGACGGCACATCCGCGCCGCCCCTTCCGGAAATCGTCCTCACCCTGGTCGCCTCGGGCGGGCACTCCTCGTACTTCCTGCTCGCGGGCGCCATTGCGCGGCCGCTCAACCGCACCCGCGACGACGCCGCCGGCGAGGTTTTCGACAAGGTGGCGGCCGCGCTCGGCCTCGGCTATCCCGGCGGGCCGGTCACCGATGCCCTGGCCGAGGGCGGGGATCCCGCTGCCTTCGCCTTCTCCCCCCCCCGCATCAAGGACCCGGCCGGCGCGCTCGACTTCTCGTTCTCAGGCCTGAAGACGGCAGTGATTCGCCTCGCCGAGGAGAAGGGCTTGCTCCCCCTCGCCGACCCCGCACGGCCGCCCCAGGCGGCGCTGGACCTCCTCGCCTCCTTCCGGCGCACCATCGCCGACTGGCTACTAGCCCCGCTCGACCGCCTGGTGGAGGTCCACCGCCCGGCGGTGGTGGCGGCCGCGGGTGGCGTCGCCGCCAATCGCGAGCTGCGCCGGCGCTTGAGCGCCTGGGGCGAGCGTAACGGCGTCGAGATCGCGCTCGCCCCCCTCGCCCTCACCACCGACAACGCGGTGATGATCGCTCGCGCCGGCCAGCTCCGCGCCGCCCGCGGCGCCCTCGACGATCCACGCTCGCTCAAGGCCTATGCCCGGGCGCCCTGGAAGGCGACCCCGGACGCGCGCGGCCGCGTCGTCTTCCCCGCCCTGTAGAGGCCGGGGACCGGGGTCCGGGGTCCGGGCCACCACCCGCCCTGGCTGGTTGCTGGTTGTCGGTTGTCGGACCCGCCCACCCAAGAGGCAGGCTGGCCGCCCTCAACCTCCCCAGCAGAGTGGGGTTCTCGACTCTCGACCGGGCGGGTGGGTGTTCCGTCGGCTATCTGCCCTCGGCTTCTTGCCTTTCGCTCTTCGCCTCCTGCCTTCTTCCTTTCGCCTGTCACCTGTTGCCTGTTGCCTTCTCTTGCCTTTCGCCTGCCTTAAGTTCTGCTAGAATCGCAGCTTCGCGCACGCATTGCGCCTTTCGAAGGAGTGTCAGTGGATCAGCGGTACATCAGGAACTTCTGCATCATTGCCCATATCGACCATGGCAAGTCGACGCTCGCCGACCGTCTGCTCGAGCGTACCGGCGCGCTCTCCGCCCGCGAGATGACCGAGCAGGTGCTCGACTCGATGGACCTCGAGCGCGAGCGGGGCATCACCATCAAGGCCCACACCGTCACCCTGCACCACCTCGCGCAGGACGGCCAGGAGTACACCCTGAACTTCATCGACACCCCCGGGCATGTCGATTTCTCCTATGAGGTGTCGCGCTCGCTCGCCGCCTGCGAAGGAGCGCTGCTGGTGGTGGATGCCTCGCAGGGCGTCGAGGCCCAGACCGTGGCCAACGCCTATCTGGCGGCCGAGCAGGGGCTTGAGTTGATACCCGTTCTCAACAAGATCGATCTCCCCCAGGCCCATGCCGAGGACGTCAGGGAGCAAATCGAGCACATCCTCGGTCTCGATGCGGCGGGCTCGCTGGCGATCTCGGCGAAGACTGGCAGCGGTGTGGACGAGGTGCTCGAGGCCGTGATCCGCAAGACGCCGCCACCCGACGGCGACACCGAGGCGCCGCTGCGCGCCCTCGTGTTCGACGCCTCGTACGATGCCTACCGAGGCGTGCGTTGCCTGGTGCGGGTGGTGGACGGCCGTCTCCAGGTTGGGCAGAAGGTTCGCTTCATGGCCAGCGGCCGTGAGGTCGCGGTGGAAGCCCTGGGCATCCTCACCCCTCACCCGGTCGCAGTCGAGCGCCTGGGCGCGGGCGAGGTCGGCTTCGTCTTCGCCGCCGTCAAAGAGCTGCGGCTGGTGCGCGTGGGCGAGACCATCACCGATGCGGCCGCGCCCGCCGCCGCGCCGCTGGCCGGTTTTCGCGACGCCAAGCCGCTGGTCTTCGCCGGCCTCTACCCGGTGGAAACGAGCACCTACGGCGCGCTGCGCGACGCGCTCGACAGGCTCTCCCTCAACGACTCGGCGTTTTCTTTCACGCCCGACACCTCTCAGGCGCTCGGCTTTGGCTTTCGCTGCGGCTTTCTCGGCCTGCTCCACATGGAAATCGTGCAGGAGCGGCTGGAGCGCGAGTTCGGCCTCGAGCTGATCACCACCGCGCCCTCGGTCGCCTACCGCGTGCTGACCACCCGCGGCGAGGTGCTGGAGGTCGAAAACCCTTCTCAACTGCCCGATCCCGGCCTGCTGGTGGCGATCGAGGAGCCGATCATCCTCGCCACCGTGATCACCCCCGAGAGCTATCTTGGCAACCTGCTGCGGCTGCTCGAAGGGCGGCGCGGCGAGCAGGTCAAGCTCGAGTATCTCGGCGGCGGGCGCATCCTGCTCGAGTACCGCTTGCCCCTCGCCGAGGTGGTGCTCGACTTCTACGACAAGCTCAAGTCGGTCTCGCGCGGCTACGCCTCCTTCGACTACCAGGTCACCGGCTACCGGGAGGGCGATCTTGTGCGCCTGGACTTTCTCGTCAACGAGGAGCCGATCGACTCGCTGGCGACGATCGTTCACCGCTCGGCCGCCTATGCCCGCGCCCGTGCGCTCACCGCCAAGTTGCGCGAGATGATCCCGCGACAACTGTTCGAGGTGGCGATCCAGGCCGCAATCGGCAGCCGGGTGATCGCACGGGAGAGCGTCAAGGCGCTGCGCAAAAACGTGCTGGCGAAGTGCTACGGCGGCGACATCACCCGCAAGCGCAAGCTGTTGGAGAAGCAGAAGGCGGGCAAGAAGCGGCTCAAGCGGGTGGGGCGTGTCGACATCCCCCAGGAGGCGTTTCTCGCCGTCCTCAGGATCGAGACGTAAGCGCACCGCCGCTGCGATAAGATGCAGGACGGCGGCCGATAGCGGGCGGCGGAAAGCTATCAGCTATCAGCCGTCAGCTATCAGCCTTCAGCAACGCGTTACGGCCAGGATGGGTGGGGGAGCTGAGAGCTGATCGCCAAGAGCCGAAGGCCGAAAGCTGATAGCCGGGCGGGCGGGCGGAGGGCATTCATGAGCAAGGGTCACTGGTTCCGCGAGTACTACGAGGCCATCCTGGTGGCGGTGATCTTCACGCTTTTCGCCCGCACGTTCGTGGCCCAGGCCTTCAAGATCCCCACCGGATCGATGGAGGACAACCTCCTGATCGGCGATCATCTCTTCGTCAACAAGTTCATCTACGCCCCCCACTGGAGCACGCCGATACATCACATGTTGCCGTACCGTGAGGTGCGCCGCGGCGATGTGGTGGTCTTCAAGTACCCGCAGGATCCGCAGCGTGACTTCATCAAGCGCGCCGTGGCGGTGGGCGGCGACGTTCTCGAGGTGCGCGGCAAAGCGGTCTCCGTCAACGGTGCGCCCGAGGTCAATCCGCGGCGGGCGCACAAGGACGCGCAGGTCTATCCCGACTCGCCGCTCCTCCCGCCCTCGCTGCGCAATCGTGACAACCTCGGTCCGGTCCGGGTGCCGGATCAGTCGGTGTTTTGCATGGGCGACAACCGCGACAACTCCTATGACTCACGCTTCTGGGGCGCGGCGCCGCAAAGCTATCTCAAAGGCCGAGCACTGTTCATCTACTGGTCCTATGATTCTCCTCCCAACACGCACGAATGGCGGGGCTGGTTCGATCGCGTGCGGCAGCTCGCCTCGGTCGCCCTTCACTTCCTCACTCGTACGCGCTGGGAGCGGTCGTTTTCGCTGGTTCGCTGATATCAGGAGGCAATCATGTTGAGCAGACGCGAGCAGGGAGCAGGGAGCCTGGGTTGCATCTTCGGCGTTCTCGTCCTGGCAGCGGTGGTCGTGATCGGCGTCAAGGCCGTGCCCCCCAAGATCGCGGTGGCGGAGCTCAATGATTTCTGCGAGCACCAGGCCGAGGGCGCATCCAATGCCCGCAACACCAACGAGGCGATCACCAACGCAATCCTGTTCAAGGCCCAGCAGCTCAAGCTGCCGGTAAGCGCGGAGGCGGTCAAGGTGACGCGGGACTCCACCCAGATCAAGATCGACGTTGCCTACCGGGTGCTGATCGAGTTCCCCTTCTACACCTACCACTGGGATGTCACCCACAAGATCGAACGGGTGCTGTTCTAGGTTCAGCCGCTTCCCTCGCCGCCCAGGGCAACGACCTGCTGCGCGGTTGGTGAGGCCCTGCGGCGTGAAAGGACTTCGCTCCTTTGAACAAGCCTGTGGATGGGTAGGGGAGATGGCATGGGCGCTTTCTCAAGCTCGCTGCAACCCCTGGATCTCGACCTGGGCTAGCCCGCCCCGGCGAGGCCTTGTCCGGCGCCACGTTTGCGGGCGTACTCGGCGATGTCGGCGACGGCGGCAATGGCACGCTCGACGTCCTCGGCGGTGGTGAAGAGGCCGGGTGAATAGCGAACCGCGCCGCCGATCTCGGCGGTGCCGATACCCTCGTGGACCAGGGGGGCGCAGTGCAGGCCGGTGCGGGTGATGACCTCGTGCTCGACATCGAGAAGCTGGCCGACGATCTCGGCAGTGAGGCCGGCGACGTTGAAGAGGAGCACCGGCAGATGCTCGCGGTCGAGGTTGGCACAGTAAAGGGTGACACCTTCGATCGCGGCGAGGCCCTCCCGCAGGCGGTGAGTATGGGCCATCTCATGCGCGTAGATCGCGGGCACACCTCCGCGTGCGGCGATGAAGCGCTGCGCCGCGAGCAGCCCGGCGATGCCCATCGTGTTGAGGGTGCCGAACTCCAGGTGCCAGGGATACTCCTCGGGTTGGGTGCGAAGGGCGCTCTTGACTCCCGTGCCGCCTGAGCGGCAGGGCCGGATGTCGACATGCTTGCCGACGTACATGCCCCCCGTGCCGGTCGGACCGAA
Organism: Acidobacteriota bacterium; assembly: GCA_043807175.1. Taxonomy (GTDB): domain Bacteria; phylum Acidobacteriota; class Thermoanaerobaculia; order Thermoanaerobaculales; family Thermoanaerobaculaceae; genus JAZDGE01. The sequence continues at coordinate 4,353 of JAZDGE010000131.1, read as the reverse complement.
CAGCGACTTGTGGCCGGTGAAGCAGAGCACGTCGATATTCATTGCCACCACATCGATCTCGACCAGGCCAGCGGTCTGGGCGGCGTCGACGGCATACAGCACGCCGCGTTCGCGGCAGATCCGCCCGATCTCGGCGACCGGCTGGATCGTGCCGATCACGTTCGACCCATGATTCATGACCACGAGCCTGGTGTGCGGCCGGATACGCCGCGCGATGTTGGCGGGATCGATGTACCCGTGCTCGTCGAAGGGCACCCAGTCGACCTCAACCCCGCGCCCAGACCAGGCGTGCATGGGGCGCAGCACCGAGTTGTGCTCGAGGCAGGTGGTGATGGCGTGGTCGCCCGGAGCCAGCACACTGCCGATGAGGAGGTTACGGGCATCGGTGACATTGAGTGAGAACACCAGACGGTTACGGTCGGCGCCGCCGAAGAACTCGCACAGCGCCTGCCTCGCACCGGCCAGGATGGCCTCGGCCTCGAGCGCGAGGTCGAAGCCGGTCCGGCCCGGGTTTACCCCCTTCTCGGCGTAGAACTCGCACATGAATTGGATCACCTCAACCGGCTTGGGAAAGGTTGTGGCGGCATTGTCGAGATAGACGAAGCGGCTCATTGGGCACCTCAGTCCAGGGGAATTTCGATGCGCCCCTCGATGAGGGCGCGCATGATGCGGTCCCGTGACCGGCCAATCTGACTGCGAATGGATTCAACCGCGGCTCCGGCATCGCGCCGCGCGAGCGCCGCGACCAGCCGTTCATGCTCCGAGCGCATCTCGGCGCCATAGTCCCCGAGGTCCAGCCCGAGGAAGAAAAAGCGCTGCATGGACGAGAGCAAGTCGCGCAGGGTGCTCGCCAGCCGGCGGTTGCCCGAGAGGGTGGCGAGCTCGAGATGGAAGGCAAGATTGGCGTCCAGAAAGGTGGCGTACGACTCCCAGTCGTGGTAGGTGTACTCCACCGCCGCCCGCGAGCGCAGGCGTCCCAGGTCCGCCGCGGTGGCGCGCTCGGCCGCGAGCTCCGCGGCATGTGCTTCCAACACCAGCCGAAGGTCGAAGCACTCCGCGATCTGCCTCATCGAGACCTGATTATGGAGTTGGGTCGCCCCGCCTCTTCATCGCCGCTGGCGCCGCTCGGTGGTGGCGCGGCGAGCTTGACGATCGCGCCGCGGATCACCTCGCGCGCCTCCAACGGGTGAAGTTGGTAGCGATAGGCGTGGTGCTTGCCGTGGCGCAGGAAGCGCCGGGTGGCGAGCTGGTAGAACTCGCCCCCGAGCTCGATCACCTGGAAGTCGGACCAGGGCTTGTCCTCGACGCTGAAAATCTCCAGTAGCCCCGAGCGTGATTGCGGCGGAAAGATGATTTCGTCCGGCCGCGCTGGTCCCAGCCTCAGCGCCCGCTCGGCCCGCCGGGCGCGCCGCTGGAACGTCTCGACGGCGCGCCAGGGGACGGCGACGAGGCCCACGCCGAGCTGCCGCTCCCAGAGCGCGGCGTCAAGGGTGCGCGCGATGCCCTCGGCGAAGCAGTAGACGAGCAGCAGCGAGGTCGGGCGAAAGAGGTAGCTCACATAGCCGAGGACGCCGATACCGAAAAGATGCCCGGTGTCCGGACGTGGAATGCTGAGAAAGGCGGCCCAGCCCGCCCCCGAGGTGAACTCGGTGACATACGCGATCATCCCGACGATGAACAGGCCGGCGCAGATGATGATCTCGGCGATGCCTGACAGGACGTGCATCGACACCGTCGAGTACCCTTCGAAGGGGGGCTGCTGCTTCACCCGCTCCGGCAAGGCGGCGATCACGAACGCGAGCAGCGCCAGGAGGACACGCATGCTCTCCTCTCGCAGCCAGCTCATCGCCATTCCATGAGTTGACAGTCGCGAGTCGAGATTTTCCCCCGCCCCCCATCGAGTTCATGACCTTCAGGAACCGGGCTCATTCGTCTGGGATCCTGCCCCGATCGACGGTCGAGAGAGGGTCTGCCGGAGGCGCGCCCGGGCTGCCGACTGCGCTGGCGCTCGCCGGCGGGCCGGCAAGTAGCTCGGGGGCGACGCTGATGTCGCCCACCCATTCCGCCGGGCCGGTGAGGCGCACCGGGCAGATGGGCGCCACGGCTTCGGGTGTCACCAACAACCGCCGGCTGGAGGCGGTGAGCACGCTGACCCGGCCGCTCGCCCAGCCCTCGGCGAGAGCGACGAGGGCGGCCGCGACATCGCCCGAGCCACAGGAGAGCGTCTCCCCTTCCACCCCGCGTTCCCATGAGCGCACCGCCAGCTCGCCTTGTGCGACCTGCACGAAGCTGACATTGGCGCCTCCCGCCGGCAGCGCCGGGTGGGCGCGCAACGCCGGCGCCAGCGGCGCCAGCGGCCGCCGCCAGAAATCGGGCCAGTCGACCGGGACGACGAGATGGGGCACGCCGACGATCAGGTAGCGAGCGCGAATCACCTGGGCTTCGACGGCAAGCTCGCGCCAGGGCTCGACCAGCGCTGGCGGCGGCAGGTGCAGTGTCACCTCGCTCCCGCCGACCTCGGCCAGGATCTCTGCGTGGTCGGTCAGCAGGGTCACCGCGGGCCAACCCCAGCGCGCCGCGACGAAGCGGGCGGCGCAACGAGTTCCGTTGGCACAGAAGACGGCCCGGGAGCCGTCGGCGTTCCAGTAGACGAGGCGGGCGCGGCTCTCCGGTAACGGATCCAGGAGCAGCACGCCGTCCGCCCCCAGGCCGAGCCGCCGGTGGCAGAGACGCTCAACCAGCGGTGGCAGGAGGTCGGCCAGCTCCTCGCGCTCGCTTCCGTCGAAAAGGAGGAAGTCGTTGCCCGCCCCGTGAAGCTTGGAGCAGGAAGCAGGCAACAGGCGACAGGCGACAGTTTCCCCCGGCCCCCACCCAGCGAACCCACCCGCCCGTCCACCACCCGCTGGCTCAGGTTTGGAGCAGGAAGCAGACGACAGGCGACAGGCGGCAGTTTCCCCCGCCCCCCACCCAGCAGACCCACCCACCCGGCCCCCGCCCGGGGACGCCGGCGGAAGACCTTCTGGGTTCGCGGGGCGCCACATCAGAAAGGCGTCCTAGTCGGTGATCCTGACCGTGCAGTAGAGCGCCTCGGATTGGTTGCCCGCCTCGTCAACCGCCTTCACCGCGTACTCGGCTTCCCCGTCGAGCGGGCTCATGTCCGCGTACTCGGTATTGGTGGTCTTCTCCTCAACATGCTGCCACTTGTCCCCACCCTGCCGGCGAAAGACCTTGTAGGTCACGTTCGCCTCCGGCGAGGGATCCCAGCGCAACCGCACCATGTCGGGCTCCGGGAGGCAAATGAACGACGCCGGGGCCGGCGGTGCGTAGATGTCGGGGTAGGCGACCTCCAGCTCCTCGGTCGGCGGCCCGCCGATGTTCCCGGTGAGACCGGCAGTCGGCTTGACCACCGCGCGCACGCGGTAGCGCCAGGTCTTCCCCTGGCGGGCGGTCGGGTCGAGCAGGCCTTCCTTCTCCTCGAGCTTCGACCGGCCCTCCTCCCATCTTCCTCCCGCCTCACGCCGCTCGATGAGGTAGCGGGCGCCGGGGACCGGCTCCCAGGTCAGCGCGATGCCGTCCTTTTGCACCCGTGCCGCAAAGCCTTCGACCCCCGGCGGTACTGGCTGCGCCTGCCAGGTCACGATATTGGACAGCGCCGAGGCCGTGCCGTCCCGGCGTAGCGAGCGCACTGCGTACCAGAATAGTGGCGGAGTCGAGCCCTCCGCCCCTGGAGTTACCGGCTCGCGGTGCTCGAGCTGGCCGCCCCGGGTGGCAAGGCGCAGGCCCTCGCCCTCCATCCGCTCGACCAGTACGCCGCGCGAGAGCATCAGTTGCCGGCGCAGCTCCTCGGCGGTGGGACCGCTGATCGCGAGATCCTGCCCGGGAGGTACCTCCAGCCGCCAGACCTCCACCCGCGCGAGGTCCGTGAGCATCCGGCCACTGCGAGTGAGCGCCGGGAACTTCCAGGAGAGCACGACCTCCTGCTCCTCCTGGCGCGGCCCCATGATCACTGAGGTCTCGGGCACCTCGATAATCGGCGGCAGGGGTGGCCCTTTCCTCCCACAGGCGGCGAGCGAGGTAATCAGCAACATGAGGGCGGCGACTGCGTGGGTTTTCCGCATAGCACCTAATCTACCACCAGCCATGCCCGCCCGCTGCACGCCGCCTCCCGCTCCAGCCTTTCCCTGCCAACTCCCGCCTCCCACCTCTTTCCAGCTTTTGCCTTTCGCCTTTTTCCAGCTTTCGCCTTTCGCCTTTGCCTTTTTCCTACTTTCGCCTTTCGCCTCTTGCCTTTTGCCTGCTTTCGCCTTTCGCCTGCCTCTGCGTTCTTCCTTCTTCTTCCTACTTTCGCCTTTC
>JAZDGE010000130.1:0-5722 GCA_043807175.1 Acidobacteriota bacterium | reverse complement strand
CATGAACACGTTCCGGGCAATCGCGGCATCGGGCTCGACGTCGATTGTGACCGTCGCACCGGGGATCGCGGAGGCGCTCATCAACACCGCCGCGGGTCTCGCCGCGGCGATTCCCGCCGTCAACGCCTACAACGCCTTTCTCGGTGCGCTCCGCCGCCAGCGCGGCGTGATGGAGGATTTCCTCCTCGATTTTCTCAACCTCACCGAGCGCACGTTCACGGAGCACGACAGCTATCAGCTGTCAGCGCTCAGCTATCAGCTTTCAGCGCTCAGCTTTCAGCGCTCAGCTTTCAGCGCTCAGCGCTCAGCTTTCAGCGCTCAGCGCTCAGCTTTCAGCGCTCAGCGCTCAGCTTCTAGGTCTTGGCTGATAGCTGATAGCTGATAGCTGATAGCTGATAGCTGATAGCTGATAGCTGATAGCTGATAGCTGATAGCTGATAGCTGATTGCTGATTGCTGATAGCTGCCAGCCGTCCTGAAGCGGTAAGCTAGACGCGGGAGGCGAGAGCGTGGCATTTCGGCCAACGACCGATTTCGAGAGCATCGCCGAGATCAACATCACGCCGCTGGTGGATGTGATGCTCGTGCTGCTGATCATCTTCATCGTCACCGCCCCGATGCTGGTGCAGGGCCTCCAGGTCGAGCTGCCGCGCGAGCGAGCCGGAGCGCTCGCCCACCGGGCCGCCGAGCCGGTCATCCTCACCCTCACCCGCCAGCGTGCGCTCTTCCTCGGTGAGCAGCCGGTCTCGGTGGAGAACCTGCCAGCCCGGTTGGGTCCGCTTCTTGCCGGCGGGCCACGGCCCGTATACCTCAAGGGCGACCGCGAGCGTCCCTATGGCTTCGTGGTCCAGGTGCTCGCCACCCTCAACCGGATGGGAGTGGAGGAGATCGGAATGGTCACCGCGGAGCCGGAGCAGCCATGAGAGACGAGGTCGGCGAGGCAATCGAGCGCCGCTGGGCCGAGCCCTGGCCCTGGCGCGGAGCGCTTGGGCTGGCTCTCGGCCTGCACCTGGGGCTGCCGGCAGCGCTCCTGCTCGCGCCGCGCGTGCGCTCGCGGCCGATTCAATTGCCCTCGGTCCAGGTTCGCATCGTCGCCGCCGAGCTTCCCGCCGTCCCCGCTGCGCCGGCTCGACCGGCAGCGACACCAGAGGTGGCCGCGAAGGCCGCGCCGCCGGCCACGGCCCCGCGCCCTGCTGCACCGCGACGCGCTGCTTCCCGGCCCCGCCCGGCGGCCATGCAGGCGCCGCCTTCACCGGCCCCTCCAGCCCTGCGGGGGGGTGGAGGCGCAGCCCAGGCGGGGCGTGCCGGAGACGAGGCCGCGCAGTTGAGCTCCCCGGCCGGCGCCGTCGGCATCCCCGGCAGCTCCGGCACCGACGAGACATTCCCCTACGCCTACTATCTGTCTGGCCTGCTCGCCATGATCGAGACCAACTGGTACCGCCCCACCGCACCGCCCTCCGCGTCCTGCCACGTCAGATGCCGGATCGACCGCGCCGGCAAGCTACTCGACGCGGGCGTCGAGCAGTCGAGCGGGGCCCCCGCCTTCGATCGGGCGGCGCTGCGCGCCATCTACGCTTCATCCCCGTTTCCACCGCTGCCGCAGGGATTCGGCGGCTCGACGCTCACGCTGCACCTGGAGTTTGGCCAATGATGAAATGCCCTTCGTCTCTGCCGCAAGGACGCCGGCCCCGCGCCACGGTCGCGGTCCCTGTGGTTCTCTTTCTTCTCGCCACCGCCACGACGCCCGGCGATGCACAGCAGGAGATCTACCTGCGCGTCACCCGGCCCGGCCTCCAGCGCATCGTGCTCGCCCTGCCGCCCTTCAGCGTGCGGGGCGGCGCCGACCCTGCCGGCGCCGAGATCTTCTTGACCACACTCAAGGGAGACCTTCAGCAGACCGCAGTCGTGACGCTGCTGCCAGAGGAGACCCTTGCGAGCCTGGCGACCTCACCGGCCGACCCGGCCCGCACCCGCTCCAGTGTGCGGGCGGCCGGAGCGCAGTTTCTTCTCGAGGGCGCGCTCTCGGGCGGCGGGACACAACTTGTCAGCGAGGTGCGCCTCTGGGATCTCGCCTCGGGAGAGGTCGCCTTTTCTCGCCGGCTCGCGGGGTCTGTCGCGGTCGCCCCGACGATGGCGCACACGCTGGCAAACGAGGTCCTCCACCTGTTCACTGGCAAGCCGGGGCCGTTTCTCTCCCGCATCGCCTTCGTCTCCAACCGCAGTGGCCACAAGGAGCTGTGGGTCATGCGCTGGGATGGGAGCGAGGCCCAGCAGCTCACCACTCACCGCTCGATCGCCCTCGGTCCGACCTGGTCGGTTGACGGCCAGTGGCTGGCCTTCACGAGCTTTCTCAACGGCGACCCGGAGCTGTTTATCCTGCGTCCCACCCAGGGCTACCTGAAACCACTCTCGTCGCTGCCCGGCGTGAACTCCTCGCCCTCCTTCTCGGTCGACGGCGCCGCGGTGGTGTTTGCCGCCGGCGCGGACGGCAACACCGACATCTGGACCGTCCCCACCGCCGGAGGCGCACCCGAGCGGCTCACGGTCTCGCGGGCCATCGAGACCCAGCCGGCATGGTCGCCCCGCGGGCGGCAGATCGCCTTCACCTCAACCGCCAGCCGCACGCCTCAGCTCTACCTGATGGACGCCGAGGGAAGCAACGTGCGCCGCCTGACCTTCGAGGATCGCTTCGCTGACGAGGCGGCCTGGGCCCCGGATGGCGTCCGCCTGGCCTACACGACGTTGATCGAGGGGCGCTTTCAGATTGCGGTCTTCGACCTGCGCAGCGGCGCGCGCGAGGTGATCCCCGGCGCGGGCAACAACGAGTCCCCCTGTTGGTCACCCGACGGCACCATGCTCGCCTTCGTCTCCGACCGTACGGGCAGCAAGCAGATCTACATCACCGACCCCGCCGGCGCCCCCCGCCCCGTGACCTCCCTGGGCAACAACACCCAGCCTGCCTGGGTCGCCCAGGTGCAGTAGCAGCCATGTCCTTGTCCGCCAACGCCCCCTGGTGTAGAGTTCGCCAGTCGAGGGGAGACCCGATGAAGAAGCCATGCTCGTTCCGATCGATTCTCCTTGCCGGGCTGACGTCGGCAGTTCTCGCGTCGTGCTCGCATCCGCAACCGGTCTGCGCACCCGGGGTCTGGCCAGGGGCGCGCGCTGCTGGCAAGCCGGTGCCAGCGCCGCCCGAGCAGACGGTAACAGTCCAGGAGGAGCCCAAAATCGCGCCGGCAAAGGCGCCCGAGCGCGAGGTGACGGCCGGAGGTCTGCCGCTCGAGCTGGCGGAGATCAACCGCGCTGGCTACTTGAAGGATGTCTTCTTCGACACTGACAGATCGGAGCTGCGCGAGGATGCGCGCGAGGCGCTGGCCGCCAATGTCGCGTGGCTGCTCGCGCATCCCACGATCAAGGTGCTCATCGAGGGCCACTGCGACGAGCGCCATACCACCGAGTACAACCTCGCCCTCGGCTGGCGGCGCGCGAACGCGGCCAAGAGCTATATGGTCTCGCTCGGAATTTCGGCCCAGCGCTTGCTCACCCTCTCGTACGGCGAGGAGCGGCCATTCGCCGTCGGCCATGACGAGAGCGCCTGGTGGCAGAACCGCCGCGCGCACCTCGTGGTGACCGCCCGCTAGGAGGACGACGATGCGAACGCTGCTGTGCGCCGGCCTGGCAGTTGTGACTCTCGGGTGCGTTTCAAGCGGCGATATCTCGCTTCTCCACCGGGAGATCACCGATGTCTCCCGGCAGGTCGAGGAGCTGGGCCGCCAGTCCTCGGGCAAGGAGGATGTTCAGGCGATGGAGCAGAAGCTGGCCGATCACTCGGCCCAGCTACTTAAGTCCAATGCCGACATCCGCGTCCAGTTGGAGCAACTGCGCGACCAGCTCGAGACGCTACAGTCCAACCTGGATGCCACCAACCAGCGGCTGGAAGCGCTCTCCAACGAGCTTGCCGCCACGCGAGAGCGCCTCGCCGGCGGGCCCCCTGCGACGATCGCGGCGCCGCCTGGAGAGGGCGCCGCCGGCCAGAGCGCCGCGCCCCCTGGCTCGGCGACCACTCAGCCCTCGGAGCCGGCGCAACTCTACGGCAGCGCCTACGAGGATTACCTTCGTGGCAGCTATGATCTGGCTATCCAAGGGTTTGCCGAGTACCGCAAGCGCTACCCGGAGACCGATCTCGACGACAACTCCCTCTACTGGGTCGGCGAGTGCCACTACTCCAAGCGGGAGTTCCCCCAGGCGATCGAGGCATTCACCGAGCTGCTGAACCACTACAAGGCGTCGGACAAGGCGGCCGCGGCCCTGCTCAAGAAGGGCCTGGCCTACCTCGAAGCGGATGACCGCTCCCAGGCTGTCATCAATCTTCAGTACGTTCTCTACGAGCACCCAGGCTCCAAGGAGGCCGAGCTCGCGCGCAATCGGCTCGCCTCCCTCGGGATCAAGGTGAAGTAGCTTCGAAGTCAGCAGGAAAAAGGAGAGTTCATGGCAAAGAGGATCAAGTCTGGATTGAAGCGGCGCCGGCAGAGCGAGGTGCGCCGACAGCGCAACCGGGCGGTACGGACCCGGGTTCGCAACACGGTCAAGGAGCTGCGCAACGCAATCGCGGGCGGCGACGCTGGGCTGGTCAAGGCGCTGCTGCCGAAGACCGTCTCGGCGCTTGATGTCGGCGTACACAAGGGCGTGGTCCAGCACAACACCGCGGCGCGTGCGAAGTCTCGCCTCACCAGTCAGGCAAACACCGTCCTCCAGCACGCACAGGGCTAGCCGATGGGACCGGGCGTCCCCTACACGGGCCCGGCACGAATCGAGGCCTTCCTCCTCCGGCGCGGCAAGGTGCGGGACATCTACCAGACCGGAGGAGACCGCCTCATCATTGTCGCCAGTGACAGGATCAGTGCCTTCGACGTCGTGCTCTGCCCCGGGATCCCGGGCAAGGGCGTCGTTCTCAACCAGTTGTCCGCGTTCTGGTTCGCCCGGCTCGGGCAGGTGGTCCCCAGCCACCTGGTCGCAACCGACCTAGCCGCGTTCCCCCAGCCGTTTGCCTCGACTGACGAGCTCGCCGGGCGCGCGTCTCTCGTCCGCGGCGTCCGCATCCTGCCGGTCGAGTGCGTGGTCCGCGGTTACCTCGTCGGATCAGGCTGGAAGGAGTACCAGAGCCGTGGGAGCATCTGCGGCCTCCCCCTGCCTCCAGGACTCCGCCTTGCGGACCGTCTCCCGGCGCCGATCTTCACCCCCTCCACCAAGGCCGAGGTCGGCCATGACGAGAACGTCCCTTTCGACGAGGTGGTCGGGCTGGTCGGCGGGGCGCTCGCGGAACGTCTCCGCACTCTCTCGCTCGAGCTCTACCGCTGGGCCGCGGCCTATGCCGAGAGCAAGGGCATCATCATCGCCGACACCAAGTTCGAGTTCGGTCTCGACGAGCAGGGCGGGGTAGTCTGGGCCGACGAGGCGCTCACGCCCGACTCCTCGCGCTTCTGGCCAGTCAACGACTATGCACCGGGCGCCAACCCACCCTCCTTTGACAAGCAGTTCGTGCGCGACTGGCTGGAGGTCTCCGGCTGGGACAAGCAGCCACCCGCCCCTGCCCTTCCCGATTACGTGGTTGAGGGAACCCTCGGCCGCTACCTCGAGGCCTATCACCGCCTGACAGGCGAGATGCTGCTGCTTTGATAGCTGTCAGCTATCAGCTATCAGCTATCAGCAAGGCTTGCGGCTGATAG
>JAZDGE010000129.1:0-8610 GCA_043807175.1 Acidobacteriota bacterium | reverse complement strand
TCGAGAACCTGCGCGCCGCGGTAGTTGGCGAGACCTACGAGTACACCGAGATGTATCCTCCGATGGTTAAGCTGGCCCAGAGCGAGGGCCACCGGGCGCAGCGGATGTTCAACCTCGCCGCCAAGGCCGAGGCCGTCCACGCCCGGCTCTACGAGTTGGCGCTGGCCGCGGTGGAGAATGGAAAGGACCTTACCGAGGCGAGCTTCTATCTCTGCCCAGTGTGCGGCCACATCGAGCTCGGCGCCCCGCCAGCGAGCTGCCCGATCTGCGGCGCCAGGGGCGAGAAGTTCGTGCAGGTGTAGAGGCAGGGGTCCGGGCTCAGGGCTCCGGGCTCCGGCCCCCGCCCACCCGGGGTTCGGGGCTCGGGTTCGATCCCCGTCCAGCAGGAGAAAGGCGGTCTCAGGGCTCGGTCGATCCGTGACTGTGGGCGAGCAAGCGCGGACTACAGCTTCGTCTCGCCTTGCGCATGTTTCTCAATGGGTACGGGATCGATTCCCGCTGTCTGCTTGTCCCCGGGCGGGCGCGGGCGCTGCCGGCCGTGCGCTGTCGGCTGTGAGCCCCTCCGGCTGGTCGGGTGCCGATACCCGGCCCCCGAACCATGAGCCCTGGCCTTCCCGGAGCCCAGAGCCCGGTGCCCTGCGCCCGCCTTTTCTCGGCAGGACTGGGGGGTGAATCAGGACGCCGAACCCCGAGTCCCGAACCCCGGCTTATCAGCCCTGCAGCGCCTCGTGAACCTTGCCGACCATCTTGGCCGAAGGGGCCAGCGTCTTGTCGCCCTCGTCCTTCCACTTGGACGGGCACACTTCCGTGGTCTTGCGTGAGAGGTACAGGTTGGCCTTGAACTTGCGCAGCAGCTCGTCGATGTTGCGGCCGAGGTTGTGGAAGTTCACCTCGGAGTTGAGGAGCACGCCTTGTGGGTTGATGATGAAGACGCCACGCAGCGCCAGGCCGGTCTCGGGTTCCCAGACGCCGAACAGGCGCGAGACCTTGCCGGTGACGTCAGAGCCCATCAGGTAGTTGACGCCCGCCAGCTCACCCTCGCTCTTGCGCCATGCGAGGTGGGTGAACTTGGTGTCGGTGGAAACGGTGATGATCTCGGCGCCCATTTTCTTGAAGCGATCGTGCTGCTCTGCCAGAGCAGCGAACTCGGTCGCTCACACGAAGGTGAAATCGCCGCGGTAGAAGAAGAGAATCGTCCACTTTCCCTGCGCCTTCAGCTCCTCGAGGCTGACCTTTCCGAAATCGTCCCTGACCGGATCGTACACCTTGAGCTGGAAGTCGGGCACTTGCTTGCCCAGCCTTACCTCCTGCACGCCCTCTGTCATTGCATTTCCTCCTTCTTCGTTCGGCGCTCTTGGCAGCCGAAAGCGAGCCACTCGTCTTGCAGGACCATAATATCCAACGAAGCACTCCGGCGCAACACAGACGCAATCTCGCGAGAGCCTCACTGTCACTGCCGGGTTGCTCGGCGCAGCAGCGTTTTCGCGCCTGCGCCAACGCACCCTGCTCACCGGGTGCTGGCTCTACGCTGCCGCCGCCGCTGCCATGGTGCTCGCGCGCGGCGTTGTAGCCGCAGTGCCGTAGGCAAAGTCCTGTGCTAGAGTAACGAGTTTGTAGGGAGGTTGTGCGTGGACCCCACAATCTTTCAGCGCATCGCGGATCAGGCAATCGAGTTCATCGACCTCATGTACACGGACCTTCTCGGTGGCTGGCACCATGTGACGCTGCCGGCCTGCCGCTTCGACGAGCGTCTCTGTGCGCAGGGCGTGGGTGTCGATGGCTCCTCGGTGACCGGTTTTCGCAAGGCGAAGGCCGGCGACATGGTGCTGGTGCCGGACCTCGCGGCGACCTTCCGCCATCCGTTCGCGGCGCGGCCGACGCTGTGCGTGATCGGCGATCTGGTCGACGTGGGCGCCCGCGAGGGGTTCTCGCGCGACCCTCGGCATGTGGCTCGCAAGGCCGAACGCTACCTGGCCGGAGAGCGCGCGGGCGAGGTCAGCCTCTGGCTCCCCGAGCTCGAGTTCTACCTCTTCGACAGCGTGCGCGTGTCAGGGCGGCCGGGACACAGCGGCTACCACATCACCTCGCGCGAGGCGGCCGGGATCTCGGGCCAGGCGAGTGTGCCCGAGCATGCCAGCCAGCGCCGCGGCTACCACGCGGCCGCGCCCGAGGACCGATTCACCGACATTCGCTCCGACATGTGCGCGGCGCTCGCCGAAATTGGGATACCCGTGAAGTACCATCACCACGAGGTCGGCCCGGCCGGGCAGGTCGAGATCGAGCTCAACTTCATGCCGTTGGTGCAGGCGGCAGACGGCGTCGCGCTTGCCAAGTGGGTGATCCGCAACCTCGCCGATCGCCAGGGCCTCGTCGCCACCTTCATGCCCAAGCCGCTCTATGGAGAGGCGGGTTCTGGGTTGCACTTCCATCAGTACCTGGCCCAGGAATCGATCTCCGCTTTCTATGACTCCACCGGCAGCGGCCCGCTCTCCGAGGTCGGCCGCTTCTATGTCGGTGGTCTGCTCGCCCATGGCCGGGCGCTGTCGGCGTTTGCCAACGCCTCGACCAACTCGTACAAACGCCTGGTTCCGGGCTTCGAGGCCCCGGTGCGCCTCGCCTACTCAGTGGGCAACCGCACCGCGGCGATCCGTGTGCCAGGCTACGCCAACACCCCGCACAACGTGCGCATCGAGTTCCGCCCTCCGGATGCCACCTGCAACAGCCACTTGATCGTGGCCGCGATGCTGATGGCCGGTCTCGACGGGATCCGGCGGCGGCTAGATCCCGGCGGCCCGCTCGCACAGGATCTCTACAAGCTTCCGCCCGAGGCGCTGGCGGCGATCCCGGCGCTGCCGCAAAGCCTCGCGGAGGCGCTCGATGCGCTCGAGCATGACCACCAGTTCCTTCTCGAGGGCGGCGTCTTCACCGACGACCTGCTCGAGGCCTGGATCATGCTCAAGCGCTCGGAGGACAAGGACCTCGCCGAGCGCCCACACCCGCGCGAGTTCGAGCTCTACCTCGGGGTGTAGCGGCGACCTTCACCGTCCGGAAGCCAGCACCCGGTGCCCTTCAGGGGCGGGGCATAAGCGACCCCTTCCAGCCACTCCGACCTGGACCTCGTCCTGGACCTAGACCTGGACTTGGTTTTCCGACACGCGGGACATTCTGGCGACCTTCCCGACTGCGAGGGAAGGGGAAGTTGATCGGTTTCTTGGACTCAAAACGGGCGGACGAACGCCAAAACATTTGGAGGCATGCGTGCTGCAGTTCACGCCCCGCAGGGTGGTCCACGTCCACGTCCAAGTCCAGGTCCACGTCCAGGTCCAGGCAAGGCAGAAAACTCGAGTTAGCGCCTGTGGGGGTCGAGCCCCGAACCCCGAGCCCCGAATCCCGCTTCTTGCAGCCCCGCCGTGCCGGCTGTTAGACTCCAGCGGCTGTTTCGGCCCGAGTGGAGGTCAGTGTGACAGACGCGTTTTCTGCCAGCCTTTCAGCCGTGAAGGGCGTGCCTTCCTACCTGCGAAAGAACAAGGTCTCGGTGGGCCTGATCGCGGGGACCTTCGTGCTTGCCCTCCTTGCCTTCGTGTGGAAAGGGTACGAGCTCGGCGGGTTGGCGTCGGTGGTGATCGGGGACCAGGGCGACACGCTGACGTTCACGTCGCTGGTCTACCAGGCGATCGACAACCTCTTTCACCGGCCGATGAATCTCGGTTACGGCCTGTTCTTCTTCAATGACCCGTCTCCGCTTGCTTCGACGGTCGCTCCCTACGGGCTGGCGGTGGCGGTGCTGCCGATCTACCTGCTCACCGGGTTCGACCTCGAGCTGACGATGAACATCTACATCCTGGCGACCTTTGCGCTGACGGCGTGGGCGGTGTTCCTGCTCGCCCGTCACCTGCTGCGGGTCTCGCCGGCGATCGGAATCATCGCCGGCCTGGCGGTCGCGTTCTCCCAGTTTCGCTTTGCCCATGTGGTTCACATCGAGACGCTCTCGACCCACTTCTACCTCCTCTGCCTCTACCTGCTCCACCGCTTCATCGACGAGCCCTGCCGCAAGTGGGCGGTGTGGCTGGGGGTGATGTTCTGGCTGACGTTCTTTGCCAGCGGCTACATGGGCTACATGTTCATCGTCACCGCCGGGCTCGTGCTTGGCGCCGTCTTCATCTTCAGGCGCGAGGCCTTCACGCAGCAATTGTTCCGCCAGGCGCTGGTGGCGCTCATCCTGACCGCGGTGATCTCGTTGCCGTTCCTGTCGATGCGCTTTCAGAAGGCAGACGCGGTCGGTGGCTACTCGGTGGAGACGATTCAGAACTATTCGGCGACCCCAGCGACTGGTTCACCGGCACCTCCTTCGTCTATTTCGGGCTGGCCTCGGGCGGCAACGAGCGCACCCGCAGCGAACGCACCTTGTTTCTCGGCTTCACACCGCTGCTGCTCGCGTTTCTCGCCTGGCGGATGCGCCCCCGCGGTCAGGCCGCCACCGAACCCGAGGAGCAGCGCGCGCTGAATGCTGGCCAGGTGGTGGCGCTCTACGCCCTGGTCACGGTAGTCGGCTACCTGCTGACGCTCGGACCCCGGATCCGGCTCTCCGAGACCCTGGCCCTGCCGTCGCCGTACATGCTGCTCCTGCAACTGCCGGGCTTTTCTTCGCTGCGCGTGCCGGCGCGCTTCCTGCTCCTGGCGGTAACCGGGACCGCGATCCTGGGGGCCTGGGCGTTGTCGGTCTGGTCGCGGCGCCTCGAGCGTGTGCGGTACCTCGGCGTGCTGGGCTTCGTCGCCGCCTGTCTGGCGCTCGAGCTGCTGCCCTACAACGCGCGCTCCGACTGGTCGCGGCCGGCCAACTCGTACCTCATCCTCGGCGGCCGTCCGGCGGGCGTGGCGCCGATCAACAACGAGGAGCCGCCGGTGCCAAGGGCCGCTTACAAGTGGCTGGCGAGCCAGCCCCCGGATGCGGCGGTCTTCAACTACCCCGCCAACTCCGAGGCCAACCGCCAGTACATGTATCAGTTGCGCTACCACAAGCATCCCATGCTCAATGGCCAGGCGAGCTTCCTGCCGCGGTGGTTCTCCAGCGTCGACTGGGACGCATTTCCCACCCCGGCGATGCTCAAGCTCCTGCGCGACCGAAATATCCGCTACGTCATGGTGCACAACCGCTTTCTCACCAAGGATCAGCAGGCGGGAATCGCCACCTCGCTGCGCACCTATCTCGATTCCGGCTGGCTGGCCTATGTCGATCGCCTCGACGAGGTGACGATCTACCGCCTGCTGCCGATTCGCCCGACGCGCTCGGTCCACCTTGAGTTCGACAAGCCGGTCGATGGCTCGGGGTGGCAGCGCCCCGAGGTCAGCAGCCGCGGCGTGAGCTACACCTGGACCTCGGCGGCCCGCGCCACGCTGGACGTGCTGCTCCAGGTTGAGCGCGATCTCGACCTCGAGTTTCAGGTGTCGCACGCAATTTCACAGGAGCTGCTCGACAGCCTGAAGGTCGCGGTCAACGGCACACCGATCGCGGTGAAGCGCTTCAAGAACGACCTCGGCTACCGCTACAACGGGAACGTGCCGCGTGGCGTGCTCGAGACCGAGGACCAGGCGATCCAGATCGCCTTCGAGACCGCAAGGCCGGTGAGCCCGCTGTCGCTTGGCCGCGGGAGCCAGGACCGGCGCGAGCTCGGCGTGGCCTTCGACTGGGTGGAGCTGCGGCCGCACACCAACCTGCTGCAGGTTGATTTCGACTCGCGGCTGGAGGGAGCTGGCTGGCATGCGCCGGAGCAGGACACCACGGGCATTCCCTGCCGGTACATGGCGGAGCCGGTGGCCACCGTGGTCGTTCACCCGGCTGGCAAGGGTGACCTGGCGGTCCTTTTCAAGACGAAGGAGGCGCCGGCGCCGGAGCTGCTTTCAAGCCTGACGCTCGCCGCCTCTGGCCGGGTGCTGCGGCTCTCGCGTACCAGCGAGGGGGCGGGAGCGGTATATCGCTGCTTGATCCCGGAAGCGGTGGCGGCGCTTGGGGGTGAGACCCTGGAGCTGACCTTCCGGGTGGAGCGAACGGTTGAGCTTACGAGTGGGGGAAAGAGCAGGCAGGTTGGCGCCGGCATCGAACGACTCTGGATCTACCCCGCCAACGACGTGCGGTTCGAGCTCGACAGCCTGCCGGTCGGTCCCGGCTGGCACCCGAGCGAGGTGGATGCGCTCGGCGTCAGCTTCCGCTGGATGGCGCGACCCACCGCCACGCTCTATGTCTCGCTGCCTTCGGACCAGCGGGTCGCGCTGCAATTCCGGGCGTTGCGCGGGGTGACCGAGCAGATCCTCAACAGTCTGACGCTGGCTGCCAATGACGAGCGGGTCCCGCTCACCTACGACAACACCACCGGGGAGCACATCTTCCGCGGCGTCATTCCGCTCGCCGCGGTGACGAGGGGCGATCCGAGCATGGTGGCGCTCAACTTCACCGTCAAACAGGTGGAGAGCCAGAAGACGCTCGGCATCGGGAACGATCCGCGTCCACTCGGCGTCGCCATCGACTGGTTGGAGCTGCGGCCGGAATAGCCCCGGCCAGGAAGCGAGGCTTCGCCTCAAACTGACGAGGCGAAGCCTGCGTGAAGCGCTGACAGCCGACAGTCGACAGTCTCCACCACCCCCCACCCAGCAAACCCGCCCACGCTTCCCCCGCCCGAGCCTTGGTTGTGGGGGACCTGCTTTGCTCGTCAAGAACTCCAGATCGTCACGAACTTGAGCGTGAAAACGCATGCGTTATTCCGGGTCGGAGAGGGCGGCGCGCACGAGCGCGACCGCCTCGCCGCGGCGGGTGAGGGCGCCTGCCTTGCCCTGGAAGACACGGCCGGAGCCGCCGCCGCGGCCGCCGAGCAAGGTGGCGAGCTGCTTCCCGAGCGCCTGAAAATCGATTGCGACCTGCTCACCGGCGGCGAGAAGAAAGGTCGAGTCGGCCCCTGCTGTCGCGGTGAGAAAGGCCACCTTCGCCGGCGCCTGGGCGGTGAACGCCCGCGCGACCCGCTGCAGGAAACCGAGGTCATGGCCTTCGAGGTGGGCCTCGGCGGCGGCCGCGCCGGCGCTGGCAAGGGAGGCGGCGATGGCGCCAGCCAGCTCATCATCGACGGCGCGGAGGCGGCGCTCGAGCTGGCGGATCTCGTCCAGGCGCAAGGCCACGAGCGGCGCCAGCTCGGCATCCGGAGCGCCGAGCAAACCGCGCAGGGCTGCACTGCGCTCCTCGTGGGCGGCGAGGCGGCGACGCACCCTGGCGCCGGCCACGAAGTAGACCCGGGTGCCGCCCCGCATCGGTTCGGTGTGGAGCAGCTTGAGGGCTTCGATCTCGGCGGTCGAGCGCAGGTGAGTCCCGCCGCAGGTATTGACGTCGATGCCCGTGATCTCCACCAGCCTGACGTCGCCGGCATGACCGGGAGGTAGGCCGCGGGTGCGTACGGCGCGGGTCGGCAGGACCGCAGCCGGAACCCGCGAGATCGTGACCGGGCGGGCGGCTCGGATCTCGGCGTTGGTCGTCTCCTCGAGCTCGGTGAGCGCCGTCGGTGCGATCCGCGCCGTGTCCAGCTCTACATCCGAGAGCTCCGGGCCGAGGTGGAAGGCGGTCGTGGGCCAGCCGAAGCGATCCTCGGCGAGGGCCGACAGCAGGTGCTGGCCGGTGTGCTGCTGCATGTGATCGAAGCGCCGGCCCCAGTCGAGGCGCACCTGGGCGGGACCCTTCTCAACCGGCGCCGCCAGCAAGTGGCGAATTTCCGCTCCCGCGCGCCTGACGTCAACCACCGCGACCCCGGCGATCGAGCCCCGATCGGCCGGCTGCCCGCCGCCCTCGGGATAGAGGATCGTGTCGGCGAGCACGGCCCAAAACGCGCCGGCTTCCTCGCCAACCGCGGCGACCTCGGTCGCCAGCTCGCACAGGTAGGGGTCGCGCTCGAAGGCGTGAATCTGGCTCACGCGAATATCGTACGACGGGTTAGCCCGCATTTCTCACCGCTTGTCCTACTGCAAGCGCCGATAGCGCGCCATCTCGGGCCGTACTCGCTCCTTGCTCCTCGACGTACTGTTCAAGTACGCCTGCGTCGCTCGTCGCTACGTGCGGCCCGATCTGACGCACTCTCGGCGCTTTCGCGACGGACCGCGATGAGAAATGCGGGCTAGCGGGTGGCGGTAGCAGCAGAGTCGGGGTAGGATTCGCGCGGCGCCATGAGCGCCGACTCGTGCCCTGGAGGAACACATGAGCTTACCGCCTCACGACGTCGCGGATCTCTCGCTGGCCGAAGCGGGGCTGCGGCGCATCAACTGGGCTGACCGCCACATGCCTGTGCTGGCCAGCATTCGCGAGCGTTTTGCCGCCGAGAAGCCGCTCGCCGGCCAACGGCTGGCAGCCTGCCTGCACGTGACCACCGAGACCGCCAACCTCGTCCGCACCCTGGTTGCGGGCGGCGCCGAGGTGCGGCTTTGCGCGTCGAACCCCCTCTCCACCCAGGACGAGGTGGCGGCCGCGATGGTGGCCTCGCTCGGGCTCTCGGTGTTCGCCATCAAGGGCGAGGACAATGCCAGCTACTACCGCCACATTCGCGCCTGTCTCGAGTTTGCGCCGACGCTCACGATGGACGA
>JAZDGE010000128.1:0-2210 GCA_043807175.1 Acidobacteriota bacterium | reverse complement strand
CGCGGATCCCGCCCATCTCCGCCACGGCGCCGATTTCTTCACAGGCTCTGAGCCGCCGCAGGGTCTGTCTGCCGCGGGTTCCTCTTGACAGCCGGGTCGCCGGTGCTACGCTGGGAACGAAGCGAAGTCGCCGTCCTTGAGCGTCATGGGCGCCAGGAGAAAAGGAGGGAGCGGCCATGGATAATCGTCGCCGAGCCCAGCGCTACACCGTCGAGAACGTGAGAGGAAGTCTCATTTTCTCGGTGGATGCCAGGATCCTGAACATGAGTCTGGCGGGCATGGCGGTCGAGACGGCGAGCAATCTGCGAGTTGGACGCAGCTATGGATTCCGGCTCGCCCACGGGGAGGCCGAGGGGTTGCGGCTCACCGGCGCCGTGGTCTGGTGCCGCCTGCGAGCGATCAGAAAGGGCGCGGCGGGCGAGCGCGCTCCGGTCTACGAGGCTGGCATCCTGTTCGAGGGTGTTCTCAGCCCGCACGCAGGGGAGCTGCTCGCGTTCCTGCGTAACTCCGCGATTGTGCCGCTGCAGCAACGCCTCATCGGCCGTTTCCACCTTCGCCAGGTGAGCGCGGTCAGCCTCGAGGCCGAGTACGAGTTCGTTGTGAGGACGATCAGCGCGTCGGGAATGCTCATCGAGACCGAGCTCCTGCCCGCGCTGGGCGCGGTGTTCGAAATGCGGGTTCAGCTCAACGGCGAAACGCTCGTCGCCAGTGGTCGGGTGGCGTTCGTGCGGGAGGCCGGCGAGCTCGATCAGGACCAGCAGGCTGCGGTCGGCGTCGAGTTCGTGGCGATGTCACAGGAGGACCGCCTCGCCCTCGAGGAATTCATCGACCGCCAGCTCGCCGCGTAGGGAAGAAGAGCGCCCGCCAGGCGCCTGGCTGTAGGGACCCACGGCGAACCTACCTGTAACCGTGGTTGTGGGAGCACTGCCGTCTCTGTAGGAGGGGCATTCTTGTCCCGACCACCGGTCCCCGCACCGACTTTATCGCCGCTCACCCCGTCCCTCTCGCCCGGTGGGGGCGGGGGGCGGAGCGAACTCCAGAGGATGTTCCAGGATCCTGGAGCCCTTGTATGGGCGGGGGAAACGAACCCCGGACCCCGGAGCCCGGACCCCGCATTTCTTATCAGTACCGCCGGCCCTCGCCGCCGCCGGAGCTGCGGCCGCCACGGTCAGATCCACGGGAACCGCCGTCGTAGCCACTCCGTGAGCCGCGACGGTCGCCGGGGCCGCCGCCCTGTGAGCGCGCCTCGTTGACCACCAGCGTGCGGCCGCCGAGCTCGCGGCCGTGTACGCCGGCGATTGCGGCCTTCCCGTGGGAGGGGTCGGCAAACTCGACGAAGCCGAACCCGCGCGAGCGGCCGCTTTGGTTGTCGACGATCACAGTGGCGGCGCCGACTGCACCATAGGTGGCGAAGAGGCCCTGAAGCTCCTCCTCGCGGGCGTGAAACGGCAGATTTCCAATGTAAAGTTTCATCTCAAGGTTCCCTTTCTAGCGAGACTTCGCCTCAAACCGACGAGGCAAGACGACAAGTTGACAGTTGACAGTTGACAGTTTTCCCCACACCCCACCCAGCAAACCCGCCCGTCCGTCCCACACCCAAGAGCGCGAGAGAAGGAATTGGCTCATTCGTTCAGATCCTGCCCCGATGAGGCAAAGGGGACCCGGCGACGGTCGGCGAGCCAGCCTCACGCTGTGGCATGGCGGCGTCGGCTTTCCTGGCTACTGGCGCGGCGCGGGCCTGTGGCCGGCCGGGCCGGTGTCTGCGGGCGCCTGGCGTCGTGGCGCTGCTGTCCTGCTCCCGGCGCCGGCCGCTGCTGCTTGTCGCGGGCGCGACCGCGCTCCTGGGCTCGCTGGGCGCGAATTGCGGCGATGCGCTCGGCGACCGGGATCTCGAGCCGGCCATGAGTTTCGGCGCTGTAGTCGAAGCCGGCGAGGCGGCGGCGCGAGAGCCGGGCGCCAACGGCGCGCTCGATGGCGGCGACGGCCTGCTCCTCGTCGGGCGAAGCAAGCGTGACCGCAATGCCGGTCCGCTCGGCGCGGGCGGTGCGGCCGACCCGGTGGATGTAGTCGTCCGGCTGCAGCGGCACGTCGAAGTTGATGACATGGGGGAGGTCGTGAACATCGATGCCCCGGGAGGCGATGTCGGTGGCGACCAGGACCTGAAGGCGGCCGTTCTTGAAGGCTGCGAGCGCGCCCTCGCGCTGGGCCTG
>JAZDGE010000127.1:0-2412 GCA_043807175.1 Acidobacteriota bacterium | reverse complement strand
GCTCGAGGGCCTCGATCAACCACTCGGCGGAGGCCGCGAAGCCGATGACGGTCCCACCGCCAGCGAAGAAGCGCTTCACCGCCTCTACGCCATCCTTGCCGATGCCGCCGCGGAACTCGAGCGGAGGCTCGACCAGGCGGGAGCGCGGGCCCTCGACGATCACCTTGCCGGACAGGGGTGGCAGCACCAGGACGTCGACCAGCTTCGCGAAGCCGCCGGAGGAGATCGCCTTGCTGTCGACGACCTCGACGGTGAATCCAGCCTGCTCCAGGACCCATCTGCACCAGCCGGCGTCGTCGAGGCCGAAGCTCGGGTGGTAGACGCCGACCTTGATCGGCCGCAGCGGCGAGGCTGAGGCAGGCGGCTCGGCGAGCGTCATCGGCGTCACATCAAGCATGCCCAGGGTCGCGGCGAGCTTGCGAGGCAGCTTACTGACCACGAATGAGCCGGCGGGGACTTTTGGCTCACCGGCTGACGGAGGAGTGGTCACGCGAGCCACCGCGGCCCCGCTGGCGAGCGCCCGGTTTGCCGCAGCGAAGCTCGCAAGGCGCTCAGCGGAAACGGCGAGCACTTCTGTCGAGGATTCAGACGACGGCATCTCGGCAGGGGCCAGCGACACATACGGCTGCAGCTCGCCGAAGAGCCCACGCTCGGCGCGGCCGGCCGCCACGTCGAGGTAGAGCGGCATCGTCCACGCTGTGATGTCGTAGGGGAGAAGAATCTCGGAGCCCTGAGCAAGTGAGATCTCGGGGTAGCTCTGCCGTGCCATCACCTCCACGAGGTACTGGCGCAGCGGCTGCTCGGTCGTGACAACGACGGTGCCGGGCGGCCACGGGATGCCGTCGGCAACTACCCCGTTGGGCGCCTGCGAGACCTCGACTCCAGCCTCGCGCAGCAGCTCGGCGAGGTGGCGCGTCCTGCCGGGATCGCGTCCGTTCGGGCCGAGGAGGTACGCGATGGGTGGCTCTGCCCGGGCACGCGACAGCGCATCTCCGGCGATCGCCGCCACGCCGCGCAGCAGATCGCTGCGGTGCGAGGCGGCAAACTCGACGAGGGCCGCCATCAACCCGGTCTGGTAGGAGACCGCATCGGCCAGGCCCCACCTGCCGCCCCGCCAGGGGTTGGGGAAGTTGATCTGTTGCCGGTACTCCCACAGTCCCTTGTCGGCGGCCTCGAGCTCGTTCTCGTCCACCTCGAGCGGAGTGGCAAGGGCGGCGCTCGCGGTCTCGGTCAGCAGCCCGAAGACGTTCTTCCACCAGCCTGTGTTGCGGGTGCCGCCGATCCAGTTGCCGTCGAACTTCCAGCCCGAGACCACGCCGGCCTTGCCGGCTTCCTCCAAGCGCAGCGACATCCACGAGCCGATCAGCGAGGTCATGCGCCAGATCAGCGGGTGAACATTGGGAGCGATCGGCTCGGCGAACGGCGGCACGAACTGGCGCGGCCCGTTGGACTGCATCTGGTGGAGGTCGAGGAAGACTTGCGGATGCCAGTCCCGATAGGCGAGGCGGTTGAGCGCGCGGCTCTCTGGCTGGGTAAGAAAGACGAAGTCCCGGTTGTTGTCGTGACCGGCGTAGCGGTGGTAGAGGAACGGCGGCGAGGATCCCTCGAAGGCGGTGCCGAGGTACTTCCGGTACCAGGCGACGGTGGCCTCCTGCCCGTCCGGGTTGACCGAGGGAACGATGAGGACGACGACGTTCTCGAGCCACTCCGCCTCCGCCGAACCGGCGGGCGCGGCGGCGAGGCGGTGCGCCAGCAGGAGGGCGCTCTGGCTTCCCGCCACCTCGGTGGAGTGGATGCCGGCGGTTATCAGCACGCAACTGGGCAGGGTTGCAATCAGGTGTTCGCGTTCCCCGCTGGCAAGGCCGCGGGGGTCGGCGAGACGCGCCCAGCCGGCGCGCAGCTCCTCCAGCCGGAGTAGGTTCCCCGGCGCGGAGATCGCCGCGGCGACTATCGGCCGCGCTTCCACCGTCTGGCCGATGTCGAAGGTCCGCACCCGCTCGCTGCGCTCGGCGAGCAGGCGAAAATAGCCGCGCGTCTCGCTGTAGCTCGCCAGGGCCCGGTCATGCCCGACCGCGATGCCGAGAGCCTCGGCCGGCGTTGGCACGGCTGCGGCGTGCAGACGGCTGACCGTGGCCAAAATCAGAGCGAGCACGGCGAGGAGGCAACGGCAAAGGGAAACTGGGCGGTCAGTCATGCAAGCTCCTGTCGAGCGGCCTGGCGCGACGTTTCGCGCGGTGCGGCATGGGCTCCCGGCGAGAGTATCAGCGTGCGGGCAAGCTCGGGCCTTCGAAGCGGTTCACCACAGTGGCGGTGACCAGGTCGCCGGTGACATTGAGCACCGTGCGGCACATGTCGAGGATGCGATCGACACCGAGGATGATCGCGATCCCCTCCATCGGCACGCCGACCATG
>JAZDGE010000126.1:0-6710 GCA_043807175.1 Acidobacteriota bacterium | reverse complement strand
GCTGATGCTTTTTGGCCCAACCGTCCGGAAAGAGCCTGCAACGGACCAGGAGTGGCAGACTCGTTGCCAGGCTCCCTCTTCGAACCACGAACCACGACCAACGAACAACGGCCTCTCAGGGGCCGATGTCGTACTGCGAGGGGTGCAGCTCCGGCGCCTCGGAGACCCGGACCTGCAGGCCGTGGCGCTGGGCGAGCTCGTCGAGAATGCCGTGAAGCTCGCCAAGTAGCAGCCGGGCGACCTCAGGGTGGGCGCGGACCGCAAAGTGGTTGCCCTCCTGGCTTGAGGCCTCGCGCAGGAGGACGCGGCGGATCTCGAGGCAGACCGTCTCCGGCGAACGAACCCGCCCCAGCCCGTCGCAGGTAGGACAGGAGCGGGTGAGGGCGCGCTCCAGCGAGCGCTCGGTTCGCTTGCGGGTGAGCTGGACGAGGCCAAAGGGACCGACCGGTCCGACCAGGGTGCGGGCGCGGTCGAGGGCGAGCGCCTGGCGGAGCACCTCGAGCAGCTCCTCGCGGTGGGACTCCTCCTCCATGTCGATGAAGTCGACCACGATGATCCCGCCGAGGTTACGCAGCCGCAGTTGCCGCACCACCTCGCGCGCGGCCTCGACGTTGATGCGGAAAACGGTGTCTTCGAGGTCAGCCCCGCCGACATAGCGGCCGGTGTTGACATCGACCGCCACCAGCGCCTCCGTCTGGTTGATGACCAGGGAGCCGCCCGAACGTAGCCAGACCTTGGGGTGGAGCGCCTGCTCGAGCTCGGTCTCGATGCCGAACGCTTCGAAGATGTCGAGCTGGCGGCGGTACAGCTTGACCCGCGAGGTGAGGTCGGGCTGGACACGGTCGAGGAACTCGACCACGCGCTGATACCCCTCGGCATCGTCGATCCAGAACTCAGCCACATGCGGCCCGGCGAGGTCGCGAGTGGTGCGCAGCACGAGATCGAGGTCGCGGTGGAGCAGGCAGGGCGCGCTGACCTCCTCGGCTCGCTTGGTGATGTGGCGCCAGGTTGACTCCAGCCAGACGAGATCGGCGAGAAAGTCGGAGCGATCGCGGCCCTCGCCGGCGGTTCGTACGATCACTCCGCCGGTGTGGGGAATCTCCGCCAGCAGCGAGCGCAGCCGCTCGCGCTCGGCCGGCTCGGTGATGCGGCGCGAAACACCGAGGTGCGTGCTGCCGGGCAGCAGCACGAGATAGCGGCCCGGAATCGTCACATGTGAGGTTGCGCGGGGTCCCTTGGTCGAGCCCAGCTCGCGGGTGATCTGGACCAGGATCTCCTGCCCCTCGCGAAGCAGATCCTGGATCGGCGCCAGGGTCGAGAACTCGCCGGGCTCGACGCCCTCTTCCTCAAGCGTCTCGGCGACGTCGTCAACGTAGAGGAAGGCGTCGCGGTCGAGGCCGACGTCGACGAAGGCAGCCTGCATCCCGGGCAGCACGCGGGAAATGCGTCCCTTGTAGAGACTGCCGACGACCGAGCGCTCCCACGACCGTTCGTGCGACGACTCGACGAGGACGCCATCCTCTCGGATCGCAACGCGGGTCTCGAAGGGTGTCACATTGGCGTAGACGACACTGGTCACCAGGTCCTCCGGCGCCGGCAGTGTAGCGACGGGTGCCGGGGCCGACAAGCCGCGGCTGGCGCCGGCAGTCAGCTTTCAGCGCTCAGCACTCAGCTTTCAGCTCTCAGCCTTCAGCCCTCAGCTTTCAGCGATCGGGCTCTCGCTTCGCGGGCCGGGAGCGAGGTGGCCTGGATCGGGCGCTTTTAGTGCCTGGTGGGGGAGAACCCTGGCCAGTCTTCCTTCCAGGGTTCCCCGCCCCGGCCCGATCACCGAAAACGGCTCATTGCTGCAGGCTGAAAGCTGATAGCTGATAGCTGAAAGCTGATAGCTGATAGCTGATAGCTGATAGCTGATAGCTGATAGCTGAACGCACCTCGCTGGCGGGACAACCCAACTACCGGCCCTCGTGGCCTACTTCCCGCCACCTTCACACATTCGCGTAGCGGAGCCGCCACACGTTCTGAATCATCCCGAGCATGATGCAGGTGGCGAGCACCGACGAGCCGCCATAGGAAAACAACGGCAACGTGATCCCGGTGGTCGGCGCGAGCCCGGTGACCATCGCGGCGTTGACGATGATCTGCACCGCCAGAACGCAGCCACTGCACCCGGCGAGCAGGGCGCCGACCCGATCGCGCGCCTGCAGAGCGACCGCGAAGATTCGCAGCACGAGCAAGGCGTAGGCGGCGATCAGCGGAGCGGTGCCGGCGAACCCGGTCTCCTCGGCCCAGACGGCGAGGATGAAGTCGGTGTGCTGGGCGGGGAGAAAGCGCAGTTGGGACTGCGTCCCGGAATGGAGGCCACGGCCCGCCAACCCGCCCGAGCCGACCGCGATGCGCGACTGCCGCTGCTGGTAGCCGGCGCCGTAGGGGGCGCGGTCGGGGTTGGCGAAGGTGAGCACGCGCTCTTGCTGGTAGGGCTTGAGGTACCAGAGCCAGGCCGCCCCGGCGAGCGCGAGACCGCCGAGAATCAGGCCGACCCAGGCGCGCCAGGGCAGGCCGCCGAGCCAGAGCGCTCCGACGAGGATCGGCAGATAGGTGAGGGCGACGCCGAGGTCGGGCTGCAGTGCCACCAGGAGCACCGGGGTGGCGACCACCGCCACAATTCGTAGCGCTAGCCTGAAGCTGAGCTGGCTCTGGCGATGCTCGCCGGCCAGCGCCGCCATTGCGAGAATGGTGGCGATTCGGGCGAACTCGGAGGGCTGAACGGTGTAGGAGCCGAGCGCAAGCCAGGAGTGAGTGCCGGCCCGCAGTGGCGCGATGACAAGCAGCACGCCCAGCACTCCCAGCGAGACCACGTAGAACAGGGGCGAGAAGCGCGCCAGCACACGGTAGTCGGCAAAGGCGAAGAGACCGAGAAGGAGCCCTCCGAGCGCCAGCCAGACGAGCTGGCGGGTGGCGAACGAGGGTACCGCGATCGCCTGTGCGGTGGAGAGCTGGGCAAGATGAGCGCAGACCCCGATGACTACCACGGCGAGCAGGATGAAGGGGTCAAGGCGCCGCAACGCCGACCTCCACGGACTCGGTCTCCTTGCTGGCGGTGAGTACGGGCGCGAGGGGGATCTCGGCGGCGACGCCACAGGCGCGGGCGAGAATTCGCGCCGCGATTGGCGCGGCGACACTCGCGGCGTCGCCGCCATGCTCGACCACGACCACGACCACCAGCCGCGGCGCATCGGCCGGGGCGTAGCCGACGAAAAGAGCATGGTGGCGTTGCTCCCAGGGCAGCGCCTGCCACTTCACTCCCTCCTGCTTGCGGATCACCTGAGCGGTGCCAGTCTTGCCGGCCAGCGGCACTCCTACATGGGCGAGGCGGCGCGCGGTGCCGCGGTCGCCGGCGACGACCCGCCGCATCCCCCGGCCAACCGTGTCCAGCACTGCGGGCGAGATGCCGAGTGAACGGGAGGGGGCGCTGTCATCGTCCACCAGGTGGGGGCGGAACACTCGCCCGCCGTTGACGAGGGCGGCATAGGCGACAGCGAGCTGGAGCGGCGTGGCCAGGATCGGTCCCTGGCCGATCCCGACCGAGATCGTCTCGCCGGCGTACCACTGGTGACCGCGGGCCTGGCGGCTCCAGGCATCGTCGGGGACGAGGCCGGCGGACTCGCCGGCAAGCTCGATTCCGCTTGTCTGGCCAAGCCCGAGTGAACGGGCCCAGGTCGCGAGGCGATCGATGCCGGCGTCCTGCGCGAGGCGATAGAAGAAGGTGTCGCACGACACCTCGAGAGCCTCCTCGACGCTGACCCGCCCGTGGCCACCCTTCTGCCAGCAGCGGTAGGGGTGGCCGTAGATCGACACCGCGCCGGTGCAAAAGACGCTGTCGCCGGGCGAGCGGATGCCCGCCTCAAGGGCGCCGGCGGCATAGAGCGGCTTGATCGTCGAGCCAGGCGGGTAGAGCGCCTGCAACGCCCGGTCGTGGAGGGGGTTGAGGGGATCGCTGGTGAGCTCGCGCCAGCGCGCCGGCTCGAGGTGCCCGGCGAACAGCTCGGGGTCGAACGATGGCTGCGAGAGCAGCACACGAACCGCGCCGTCGCGGGGGTCGAGCCCGACGACTGCACCCACCTGCCCGGCCATCGCGGCCGCCGCCTCGCGCTGCAGCGAAAGGTCGATCGTGACCTGCAGCGGACGGCCGGGAAGCGGCGATTCCTCGTCCAGGCTCGAAACCTGCCTACCGAGGGCGTCGACCACCACCACGAGGTTGCCGGGTGTGCCGCCGAGCACGTTCTGATAGGCGCGCTCGAGTCCGGAGCGACCGACAAGCTGGCCCGACCGCAGCTCCGGATTGGCTGCCAGGTGCTCCGGCGACACCTCGCCCAACTGGCCCACGAGGTGCGCCACTGCGGTCCCGGCGGGGAGCGAGCGGCGCGTCGCCGGGTGCACCTCGAGCTCGCGAAACTCCGCGCGGTGAGCCGCCACCGCCGCCATCTGCGGCCACGAGAGGTTGTCGGCCAGGACCGAGGGCAGGTGGGAGGTGCGCCGTGCCTTGCTCACCCGGGCGGCCACCTGCTCGCGGTCGGCGACGCCGATTCGGGTGAGGAAACTCACCGTCCGCTCGGGGTCGGCCATCTCTTCGGGGAAGAGCAGGAGCTGAAACACTGGTCGGTTGTCGAGAATGATCTCGCCGTTTGAGTCGGTGACCATGCCGCGGGGCGCCTCGAGGGGGACGCGGCGCAAGCGATTGCTCTCCGCCAACTGGCGCCAGTGGGCGCCCTGGACCACCTGCAGGACCCACAGCCGCGCCAGCAAGATGGCGAACAGCGCGGCGAAGCCAACGAGCGTGAGAACGAGGCGGCGCTGGACCGGGCGCAGGTCGTCGCGGACGAATGTCATAGGCGCTTCAGGACCCGGCGGCGCGCGCGCTGGGGCGAGCGCCACCAGGCCAGGGCTCGCTCACCGCTGGCCACCACGGCCGCGGCCGCTGCGGTGGTCGCAACAGTCGCGAGGACGCCCAGCCAGCCGTGGTCAGGCACGGCGTCGAGCGACAGCAGCACCCCCAGCCACGCAATCTCGCTGACAGCGGCGCCGGCGAGCGAGCCCACGATCCAGAACAGCGGTCCTGCCAGCTCGAAGCGACGAATCACGACCGCCACCAGGCTGCCTGCGAGGGCGCCGGCGATGGCGCCGGGTCCGACAATGCGGTGGGCGAGCAGGTCGCTGGCCAGACCCACCGCCGCTCCCCACCAGGCCACGCCGGTAGGAGTATGCCGGCGGGTCGCCGCCACCATCACCAACAGCAGCGGCTGGCAGGTGCCCAGCATCCACCACAGGTGCACGCTGCGCAGCGCCACGTGGAAGCCGCAGGCGGCGGCAAAGGCGATCAGCAGCGTCACCGGATGCCTCGCGCGGGCGGCGGCAGGATGAGGGCGACGAGCACCGCGGCTGGTTGCACCGCCAGATGGATCTCGACGACCGTGAACAGACCTGTGGTCCGTCCCTGTCCGGTGGTTCCAAGCAGCAGGCCGGGGGGATAGATGCCCTCAGAGCCGGTGGTGACCACCGGCAGATCAGGCGCTACCTCGGTGTAGGGCGAAAGACCCGTGAGGGTTGCTTGCTCGCCCCCGAGCAGCAGGGTCTCGGTAGGGACGCCGACAATCCGCGCCGCGGCCGCCGCCGCGGGGTGGGAGAGGAGCTGGACGCGGCAGGAGCCGGCAAAAACCGTCTCCACCCGC
This sequence comes from Acidobacteriota bacterium, assembly GCA_043807175.1. GTDB lineage: Bacteria > Acidobacteriota > Thermoanaerobaculia > Thermoanaerobaculales > Thermoanaerobaculaceae > JAZDGE01. The sequence goes on along the minus strand of JAZDGE010000126.1, from coordinate 984 downwards.
CCCAGCACGCCCTCCTCGGCGAGCACCGCGGCGTCGGCTTCGACGCCATCCCGCGCGCCGCGGTCAAGCAGCAGGGTGTGGGTGGTCAGTACCTCGCGCGCCACGACACGGGCGAGCACGGCGCCCTCGGCGAGGGGAGCGACGCCGGCAAGCAGCCGCGAGCCCTGGCGCAGAGTGGCCACCTCGGAGGCGAGCAGTTGGTTGGTCCGGCGCAGCTCGCCCGCCTGCTCGCGCAGTTGGGTGAGCTCGGCCAGGGTACGCTCGATGTCCCTCCGGCCCAGCCCGAGGTCGTCCCAGGCAGTGCCAAGCGAGTCGGCGGCGGCGAGCACCGGCGCCGAAATCGTTGCCGCCGCGACCGCGAGCGCCGAGCGGCGCGGGGCGCGCGCCTGCGCTGCCGCCGCCACGTAGAGCCCGCCACAGGCGAGAAGGAGCACGTGCGACGACGTCAGGCGGTGGCGAGCCACGTCACTCGATCGAGATTCTCTTCAGCAGGCCGATGTCGGTGAGCATCTGGCCGGTGCCGCGCACCACCGCGGACACCGGGTCCTCGCAGTGCGCGACCGGGATTCCGGTCTCCTCGCGCAGGCGCTGGTCGAGGTTGTGCAGCAGCGAGCCGCCGCCCGCGAGTAAGATGCCCTTGTCGATGATATCGGCGGAGAGTTCGGGGGGTGTGCGCTCGAGAGCGGTGCGCACCGCGTCGACGATCGTGTTGACGGTCTCGGCGAGCGCCTCGCGGATCTCCTCGTCGTTGATCGTGAGCGTCTTGGGGATCCCTTCGACGAGATCGCGTCCCTTGACCTCCATCGTGCGGGTGGGCTCCCCCGGCCAGGCGTTGCCGAGCTCGATCTTGACCAGCTCCGCGGTGCGCTCGCCGATGAGCACGTTGTACTTGCGCTTGATGTAGGACATGCTCGCCTCGTCCATCTCGTTGCCGGCGACCCTCACCGAGCGGGCGTAGACGATGCCCGCGAGCGAGATCACGGC
>JAZDGE010000125.1:0-3453 GCA_043807175.1 Acidobacteriota bacterium | reverse complement strand
CGCCTGCACCTGGAGCGCGGCGCGGTCGCGCGCGGCTCGCGGCGCCGCCAGGGGGAAGCGGCAGCCGGGCCGCTCGACGCCGGCCGCCGCCCGCAGCAAGGCACGCTGGTTCTCCTGCAGCAAGGAGCGCGCGGTCGCCAGGGGCGCCGTCTCCTCCTCGGCGGTCATCCGGTCGTGCAGCAGCGTGCCGAGCACGTTCAGCGCGGAACGTGGGGGGGCGGGCGCCAGCAGGCGGCCGGCCGCCATCCAGTCTTCCCAGGCAGTGCCCCCGTCGTCGGTGACCGGCGCCGAGGCGGGCGCCGGCGCATCTGGCTGGAGCGGCGCATCCGGCTGGAGCGGCGGATCGGGCCGGAGCGGTGCATGCGCCTGGCAGGCCCAGGTCGAGAGCAGGGTGACGGCGAGCAGCCCGCCCGTGACCCGCATCGGCGGCAACGCGAGCATCCGCCTTCCTTCACCCGCCGAGCTGCTCCCGGAAGAAGGCGTTGTGGCGCGGGTCGTTGAAGCGGGCGTAGTCGATCTCGAAGGGGACGAAGGTGGAGACGCCGTTGCTGATGCGAATCGTGAGCGCCTTCGGGCTCACCTCGCGGAAGCCGCTGTCCGGCGGGAGATCGTCGTTGGCGGCGCCGCCCGCCGAGAAGAGCGTGAGCAGGATCCCCTCGGGGTCGTCGTAGACCTTGCGGAACCCCTCGCAGACGCGCTCGTGCCCGCGCACCATGGTCTTGCAGCCGATCCGGCCCATGAACTCGTGGAACTGACGCCGGCCGAAGGGGAAGCGGGCGTTCGCCTTCTGCAGGTCGAGCGGCACCACGTCGGCCTCGCTGGGATCGCTCCACATCATCTGGAAGCGGATGTCGGGGTCGTTGAGCGTGGCGAGGCCCTTCCACCGCTCGCGCAGGGTGTCGGCCCGCGGCAGCCCGCCGTGGACGAAGAGGAGGTTGCCCACCGCCAGCACGTTCGGCAGCGCCTCGAAGAGCTTCATGTACTGGACGAAGACCTCCGGGCGCGCCACCTTGGCGATCGAGTCCATCGCCTCGCACGGGCGGACCGGCGCCAGCACGCGCCCGTCGAGCTCGACGTAGTACTCGTGGTTGCCCCGCAGCATGTAGACGTTCTCGGGGAGCTTGACCTGGAGCTGCATGGCGGCCCGCAGCGTGCCGGCGAGCCCGAACTTGCCCCGGTCGATGTAGTCGCCGAGGAGCACGAGCGCCATCTCCGGGTGGTGGCGCGGATCCTGGCGGCGCGCCTCGACCTTGTCGAAGAAGTCCGCCTGCAGGAGCGCGGCCTTGAGGCACGAGTAGCAGCCGTGCAGGTCGCCGAGCACGAGGAGCTCGTAGGCGGCGGCCGGATCGGGCGTGAGCACGTGGACGTACCCGTCGAGGAAGCTGGTGCCGGGCGCGAGCTCGCCGAAGCTCTTGACCCCGGCCAGCCGGCCGGCCCCGCGGGCGCGCTTCGCCTCGAGGGTCTGCATCAGGCGGCCGACCAGCTGGAGCTCGCCGCGCGACTGCTGCTCGAACAGGACCGGCTCGCGGGCGAAGTCCCACTCGCCCGACGCGAAGAACGGATGATTGGCGACCCGGGACGGGATGCGCTTGGTCTCGTCGATGATGACCGAGCCCTCCGCGATCGCCTCGAGCTCCGTCGGCTCCAGCTCCTCGGCGGCGTGCACCAGCGCGACGACCTCGTCGCGAAACGCCGCCTCGCTGGGGTGGATGACCCCGTCGGCGAGCATCAGCTCCTCGACGGCGGCGAGCAGCGCTTGCTGGCCGGCCTCGTCGAAGCGCTTGAGCAGCTCGAAGCAGTGGAGCTTCAGCTTGGCCAGCACGAACTGCTGGGTGGTCTCGCCGAGCGAGACCGACTCGGTGAAGTAGCCGGCGATGGTGTGGTCGATCTCCTCCATCACCTCGTGGAAATGCTGGGTGAGCCGCGCGATGGCCTCGCCGCGCAGCTTCGGGTCGTGCCCGGCGGCCCGGGCGCGCGCCTCGACCAGCCGCGCGATGTGCTCCTTGATGAAGCGCTTCTCCGCCGGGTCGAAGTCGGAATCGATGTACGCGAAGGCCACCAGGTAGTAGATGACGGCCCGCATCTGGGTCTCGGCCACGGCGGGGTCGGAGCTGAAGGTCACCATGGAGCGAGCATAGCACTCCCCCCGGGCGAGCTGGGCGGCGCGAAATGGAGGCCGTGACCGAAACCCGGGCTGGCGCTGGGGCGTGGCCCACCGCAAGGCCGTGGTCCCACGGGACCACGCGCCGGGTCCGTCACCGTCGTCGGCTAGCTGTCGACCAGGTCCTTGAGCAGCCGAGAACGGGAGGGCTGGCGGAGCTTGCCCAGGGCCTTGGCCTCGATCTGGCGAATGCGTTCTCGCGTCACCCCGAAGTCCCGCCCGACCTCCTCCAGCGTGTGACCGGATGCCTCACCGATGCCAAACCGCATCCGCACTATCTTCTCTTCGCGCGGGTTCAGGGTGGGGAGCACTTTCCGCGTCTGCTCCTCCAGATCTGTCGCCAGCGCCGCCTCAGAGGGACTGATCGCCCCCTGGTCCTCGATGAAGTCGCCGAGGTGCGAGTCCTCCTCCTCGCCGATGGGGGTCTCGAACGAGATCGGCTCCTTGGCGAGGTTGAGGATGCTGCGCACCTTGTCGAGCGGCAGCTCCATCTTCGCGGCGATCTCCTCGACGGAGGGCTCCCGGCCCAACTCGTGGACGAGGTGGCGCGAGGTGCGGATGAGCTTGTTGGTGTTCTCGATGATGTGGACCGGGAGGCGGATGGTGCGCGCTTGGTCGGCGATGGCCCGCGTGATCGCCTGGCGGATCCACCACGTGGCGTAGGTCGAGAACTTGTAGCCGCGCCGGTACTCGAACTTGTCGACGGTCCTCATGAGGCCGAGGTTCCCCTCCTGGATCAGGTCGAGGAACTGCAGGCCGCGGTTGGTGTACTTCTTGGCGATCGAAACCACCAAGCGGAGGTTGGCCTCGACGAGCGCGCGCTTGGCCTTCTCGGCCATGCGCTCGCCCTCGTGCACCCTGCGGCAGGCGAGCCGTAGGGTGTCGCTGTCGCACTGGGCCTCCTCCGCGACGCGCTGGCTCCGGTGTTGGGCCTGCTTGATCGTGCGGTCGACCGCCTCCAGCTCCTCGAGCTTGAGGCCGAGCTTCCGCTGGATGGCCCGAGCCCGGGCGGGCGAGCTCTTCATCTCGCGGTGGGTGCGCCGGAAGTCCCTGCGGGACATGCCCACGCGCCGCTCGCACTCGGAGATCTCCTGCTCCGCGTGCTCGAGCCGGGTCACCAGACCCTTCAGCTTGAGGACGATCTTCCCGATCTGGCGCTGGTTGAGGGGCAGCTCCGACAGCGCGTCGAACACGCCCTGCTTGAGGTCGTCGATTCGCTCGTTGACCTGCTTGCGCCGCGTCGCCGAGAGCCTCCCCGCGAGCAACTCGTGGAGCTTCTCGTTCGCGCGCTG
>JAZDGE010000124.1:0-4393 GCA_043807175.1 Acidobacteriota bacterium | reverse complement strand
CTGATGCTCGAGGGCGGCGCTGACATCCGCTACATCCAGGCCATGCTCGGGCACGCGGCGTTGTCCACGACCGAGATCTACACGCAGGTGTCGATCCAGAAGCTCAAGGCGGTGCACACGGCGTTGCACCCCGGGGCGCGGCTGGGGGCGTACGGGGGATGAGAGCCGCGAAGGCGATCCGGGCGACGCCATCACCGCGGGCGTTGCGCGCGGCGCAGGCATCGCAGAGGAGCAAGGCGGCGACGGCATCGCCGGCATCGAGGCCAGCGAGCCGGCCGGCGAGGCGCGGGCCGGGTCCCCGGGCCCGTTAGCCGCCGCCAGCGCCGCGACCGAGCTAGAGCGCGACGGCGAGTAGTCAGCCAGGCGGCTGCCGCCCGGCCGGACTGCAGCCGGCCAGAGCCCGGCGAGGCCGCGTCGCCGATGCCCGCTCGATTCCCAAACCCAGCGCAGCCTGATAGACTCGTCCCAATGCTCGCCGCCACCGCAGACCAGCACCCGCCGCCGCCACTGCGGCCCGAAAACTCGCGTCTGGGATTTTTTTCGGGCTCCCACGCCCCGCATCTGGCCGAGCGGTCTGCAACCCCGCGCGCGCACCTGGGAAAACCGTCAGCAGGCTGGCCGCTCGCGTTGGGCGGGCGATTTACCACAAAGGACCCGATCCTGTTTCTGGGCGGGGATACCAACCTCTACGTCTATGTCGGGAATGATCCGATCAACCGGATTGACCCAAGAGGAGAGATCGGTGGCGCCGTGGCTGTTGGTATCTTTGGTGGAGCCTTGGCGGGTGGCTTGATCTACGGTTGGGGGACGACTCACGAGGCGCAGGGCGTCGCGGACGCCCTCTATCCGAATCTTCTCAGTCGGGGGAACGATCGCTTTCGGCATTGCTATGCGAGTTGTAGGCTGACCCAGGATCTTGGCGAGGGCGCCGCGGAATTCTTAGGCGAAAGCTGGGAGGAATATAGGGAGAATTCGCCCGAGGAGCGCGCCGAGGATCTCGAAAGCAACAAATGCGGCCGTGAGGCCGCGAAATCTGCACCGAAGGGCGGTCCCCGTGCTTGTATCGACGCGTGTATAAATCGCGCAGGACCTGGCTTCTGGCGCTCGCCCAACCGATGACCTGGTGGCTATCCGTGCGGAGGGAGATACGGAAAGCAATCATCGGTTCCGGGATTCTGGCCTTTCTCGTGTGCGCCTTTCTAATGTACCTGTGGGTTTTTCCGGTGATGCATGCTGTCAGCATTGAGAATGCGACAGGCACCCCTCTCGCCGAGGTGAAAATCCAACTCGATGAAAAGCCGATTGCGGACATTGGTTCGATCGGAGTTGGCGAGACGCGCTCGGTCGTAGGATGGTATGGCGGTTTTGGCTACACGGTTGTTTCCTTCTTCTCGGATTCTCAAGAGCACCGCGTGAGATGCGACTACACGCATCCTTTCGAGTTCAGCTCGGCTCAATTGACGAAGCATAAGCACATCCGCATCGTGTTCGAAGCGCCAAACGACTCCGATCAGATTCCCCTGGTGTCATTTGGGAAAGACTTGGCGTTGGGGGCGGCGCCAACGACGTGTCTCTGCGCAGACTGACTGAAGAGTGTTCACCGTAGGCAGTGCACTACCGGGCCTCCGGCGTTCGCCCGCGACGGGGGAACGCGGATCGCTGTTATGCCTTCCCCTCCAATGATTTCAACAGGTTAGCCGCTGGGGTGCCAAAGCCGACCCCGGTCGCAGCCCACCGCCCGGTCGGCGTCCCCGGTGGGGTGGGCGCCTTCAGGACCGGGCCCACAAGCCGCCTGTCGCGCCGATTGCACTCCGAGGTGGCCGCGACATCGCAGCAATCGGCGCGCCAGGCTACGCCTCCCCTTCAATCGATCGCCCACCTGGGCGGGCAGACCGCGCGGTAGTCCGGAGGGCCGCCAGCCAACCCAGCCCAACCGCTGCGCCCCGGCCGCGCCTGCGGCGCGTCCGGGGTCGCCGCCGGCGAAGTGAGTCCGTGCACCGCCGTGGCTCGGAGCGCCGTCGGCGCCGGCTGGGCTATGGATTGGCTGTCGGCGGGACAGAAGGACCACCGCGGTAGCCCGCCCCGGCGTCACGGCGCTCGCAGTCCTTTCTGGCCGAACGTCACAGGCGAGCGCCGCGCCGCCGGGGGATCGGGGAACCTCACCCGCACGCCGTGCCCTGCGCCGGCGAATGGCGCCGAGCTTCTGCGAGCGCACAGCCGCCGGCGCCTGGCCCCGCAGACGCCGTAGAGAACGGACGCCCGGGCCCAGGGTGCGCAGGAGCCCGGTGCACGAAAGCCCCGGCGTCACGGCCCTTGCAAGCCGGCGCCACGGCCGCGCCGAGCGGCCCCGGCGGCAAGGGCCGCGCCGCCGGGGGGCCGGGGAGCTCCACCCGCACGCCGTGCATTGCGCCGGCGAGTGGCGCCGAGCTTCTACGAGCTCACAGCCGCCGGCGCGCAGCGAGGGGGGAGACAGACCGAACCGCAATTGCTTGATGGAGCCGCGTTGCTACAACGCAGCGCCTGAGGTGTCCGTGGTCAACTAGGACGTGGGTGAGCTCGAAGCCGTCGAGCCTCCCTTTGGCTCAGCGTGGCTGGCCGCCTGCTACTCCCTATCCGGCGTGACGCCTGTATTGCTCCACCATGGCGGCGACGACGTCCACGACGCGCTCTTGCTGCTGCCGCGGTAGGAGCGAAACCTCGTCGAAGATCTTGCGCACCTTGCCGACCGGGCCTACGCCCCTTCGGACAATAGGCTCGTTGGCGTCGAGGAGCGCCTCGACACGCACGCCGAGGACCTTGGCGAGCTTGGGGATGACGTCCGCGCGCGGCGGCTTGGAGCTGGTTTCCCAGTAGCCGACATTGGCCTGGGGCTCGCCTATGAGCTTAGCCAGCTCGGCCTGGCTGAGGCCCGCGGCCGTGCGCAGCTCGACAAGCCGAGCGCCTTGGTTGGGTCTGGGTTTGGATAACCTACGAGGCATGGCCGCATTATAGGGCCGGTTTTCGGGAGGGCCGGTTTGGCGCTGTTTTTGGTCTTGCATTTTACCCAGTTTACTGGTTATACTGTGTCAAGTCAACCAGCCCCTGCCAACCGACGAGATTTCGCTTGACAGGGGTCCATATCGGAGGCGCCCATGACCCGTATCCCCCAACCCCAGACCGAGAAATCCGACGACCGAGCTCGACCGGCTCCTGCCCCCGGTGGAGCTGTTGCTCTCGAGCGGACCCCGAAGCGGCGACACGCGAAGGCTCGGCCTACTCCGCCCGAGCCCGAGGTGAGCCACGCGCAGCTGTGCCAGCAAATGGCTGAGGAGGCCCAGCGCCTGCGGTTGTTGGCCGCGACGGTGCGGGAGCGGGTGAAGGTGCCGGTGATCGAAGAGTACGTGCGCAGCGGTCGCGGCCCGTCGTACCAGCGCGACTATGAGAGGTGGTCGAAGAACGAGGGGGTGGCCGAGGCCTTCGACCGAGCCGCGTACCGGCTGGAGGAGGCGCTGGCGTCCCCGATGCTGGCCGGCTGAGGGCCAGAGCGATGGCCCGCATCCCCCAAGCCGAGCTCGAGAAGCTCAAGCAAGAGGTCTCCCTCGAGCGCCTGGTCGAGGCCAAGGGGGTCGAGCTCGCGCGCCACGGCCAGGACCTCATCGGCCTGTGCCCGTTCCACGACGACAAAGAGCCGAGCCTGGTCATCAGCCCCAGGAAAAACCTCTGGCACTGCCTGGGCACGTGCCAAGCAGGCGGCAGCGTCATCGACTGGGTGATGAAGGCCGAGGGCGTGAGCTTCCGCCATGCGGTGGAGCTGTTGCGGCACGACTCGCCCTCTTTAGCCGCGCCTCTGATCGCCGCGGGTGGCCCGGCCGGCGGCCGGTCGGCCACCGATGGCCGTCGCCACGTCAAGCACCCGAAGACCCAGAAGCTCGCGCCGGTGCTCGAGCGTGACGTCGACGATGCGCGACTCCTCGTCCAGGTGGTCGATTACTACCACGCGAGCTTGAAGGAGAGCCCCGAGGCCCTCGCCTACCTCGACAAGCGCGGGCTGCGCGCTCCTGACATGGTCGAGCACTTCCGCCTGGGCTTTGCCAACCGCACTCTCGGCTATCGGCTGCCGCTCAAGGCCCGGGCCGACGGCGCCGAGCTGCGCGGCCGGCTCCAAAAGCTCGGCCTGTTGCGTGAGTCCGGCCACGAGCACTTTCGCGGCTCCCTCGTCATCCCCATCTTCGGCGACGACGGCCAGGTCCTCGGGATGTACGGGCGCAAGGTCGGCGAGCGGCTGCGCAACGGGACGCCGCCGCATCTGTATCTGCCGGGCCCGCACCGGGGCGTTTTCAACATAGAGGCCCTGGGCGCGAGCGAGGAGATCATCCTTTGCGAGGCGCTGCTCGACGCGTTGACGTTCTGGTGC
>JAZDGE010000123.1:0-2943 GCA_043807175.1 Acidobacteriota bacterium | reverse complement strand
GGCCCGGCAGGTGGTGGCCCAGGGCAAGGAGGCCGTCATCGAGATCGGCGCCAAGACGATCCCCAAGATGCTGGGGGTGCCGAAGTACCGGCTCAGCCGCAAGGAGGAGCATGACGAGGTCGGCCTGGTCAAGGGGCTGGCGGTGACCTCCAACGGTGGCGATATCCTCGAGGCCGAGGCCACCGTCGTCCCTGGCAAGGGCAAGGTCATCATCACCGGCCGGCTCGAGAAGGGCATGGAAGAGAGCGGCCATGCCGCGATGAGCTACGTTCGCTCACGCATGACCCAGCTCGGTCTGAAAGAGGACCATTTCCAGAGCGTGGACGTGCACGTGCACTTCCCCGACTTCGTGCGCAAGGACGGGCCCAGCGCCGGCGTGACCATCGTCACGGCCATCGCCAGCGCGCTGATGGGGGTCCCGGTCAGCCGCGACGTGGCGATGACGGGCGAGATCAGCCTCCGGGGCAGGGTGCTGCCGATCGGCGGGCTGAAGGAGAAGCTGCTGGCGGCACACCGGGCGGGCCTCGGGACCGTCATCATCCCCAAGGAGAACCGCAAGGACCTGCGGGAGATCCCGCGGCGCGTGCTCAAGCTGCTCCGGCTCGTGCTGGTCGACCACGTCGACGAGGTGCTGCGCGAGGCGCTGGTGCTCGACGATCCCGAGGCGATCTTCGGTCCGCCCCGCACCGTCATCGAGTTCCGCAAGGGCGAGCTGGTGATCCGCGAGGGCGAGGTCGACCGCGCCGGCCTGCCGCCGCCGCGCCCACCGCCGAGCGAGCAGGTGATCGAGCAGCCAGGCGTGAGCTGAAGAGCGTTCGCCGACCGCGGCGGTCGCCTCCTGGTCGTGGCGGGCTCTGCGCCAGGGCTGACGCAGCGCCGGTCATGGGCTAGGCAGAAGCCATGATTCGTCGCGCCCTCATCAGCGTCTCGGACAAGACCGGCGTCGTCTCCTTCGCACGCTCCCTCGCCGCGCGTGAGGTGGAGATCCTCTCTACGGGCGGCACCCTGCGGGCGCTCTGCGCCGAGCAGGTGCCGGCGGTGGCGGTCGAGCAGTACACCGGCTCGCCCGAGGTGATGGGGGGTCGTGTCAAGACGCTGCACCCCCGCGTCCATGGGGGCATCCTCGCCCGGCTCGACCAGGACGGGCCGGATCTGGAGCGCATCGGCGGCAGGCCCATCGATCTGGTGGTGTGCAACCTGTATCCCTTCCAGCGGACCGTGGCTGGTGGCGCCGATCTGTCCGAGGCGATCGAGAACATCGATATCGGCGGCCCATCCATGGTGCGCAGCGCGGCCAAGAACCACGCGCGCGTGACGGTGCTGGTCGATCCGGACGACTACCCGGCCGTGCTCGGTGAGCTCGAGCAGGGCGGCGACGTCAGCCTCGCCACCCGCCAGCGCCTGGCGGCCAAGGCCTTCGCACATTGTGCCGCCTACGACGGGGCCATCGCCGCCTACCTGTCGGCCGAGAGCGAGGGCGCTGCGGGCGGCTCGTTCCCGCCGTGGCTGATGTTGCCGTTCGAGCGCGTCGCGAGCCTTCGCTACGGCGAGAACCCCCACCAGCGTGGCGCCTGGTACCGCGAGGTGGGCGCCCCGGCCGGCACGCTGGCCCGGGCGCGGCAGCTGGATCTGGGCGGCAAGGAGCTGAGCTTCAACAACCTGGTCGATCTCGACGCGGCCATCGCCGCGGTGCGTGACATCGCCCGGCCGGCAGCGGCCGTGATCAAGCACACCAATCCCTGCGGCATGGCGGTGCACGAGCAACTGTGCGAGGCCTACCGGCTGGCGCGCGAGGGCGATCCGCTGAGCGCTTTCGGCGGCATCGTGGCCCTCAACCGGGAGTGCGACGGCGCCACCGCCGAGGTGATAGCCGAGACCTTCGTCGAGTGTGTGGTCGCGCCGAGCTTCAGCGCCGCGGCGCTCGAGCGGCTGCGGCGCAAGAAGAACCTGCGGCTGGTCGGGGTGGGCGAGCCGCCGGCCCGGGCGGGCCTCGAGCTCAAGCGCATCAGCGGCGGCCTGGTGGTCCAGGACGCCGACGTGGGCGGGGCCGAGGAGGTGCGCGGTGGCAAGGTGGTCACCCGCCGCGCTCCGACCGAACGTGAGCTCGAGAGCCTCGAATTTTGCTGGCAGGTGTGCAAGCACGTCAAGAGCAACGCCATCGTGCTGGCGAGCGCCGAGCGCCCGCAGATCGTCGGCGTCGGAGCTGGCCAGATGTCACGCGTGCAGAGCGTGCTCATCGCTTGCGACAAGGCGGCCGAGCGGGCCAGGGGCAGCGTGCTGGCGTCCGACGCCTTCTTCCCGTTCCCCGATGGCATCCAGGCTGCGGCCGAGCGCGGCGTCACCGCGATCGCCCAGCCCGGCGGCAGCGTGAAGGACGCCGAGGTGATCGCGGCGGCCGACGAACTCGGCCTCGCGATGGTCTTCACTGCCGTGCGCCACTTCCGGCACTGACGGCACTCCGCTCGGGGACGGAGCTGGCCGGGGCGCGCGGCGCCCGTGGTCCGGCCGTGGCTTTGTTGGCCCGACCCCCGCGGCCATGGTCAGAGCTTGCGCAGGTACTTCATCAAGCTCTCCCGCAAGGAGCCCGTTCGCGTGTCAACCCTCCGAGAACCCTGCAGTGTGTGTGGCAAGTCCTTCGCGGTCACCTTCCGCTACCAGATGGAGGAGCGGGGTGGTGGCTTCGTGTTCTTCTGCTCACAGCACTGCCTCGAGCAGAGCCACGCCGGCGGCATGGACGAGGGCGAGGGAGCAGTGGGCTGTGACGCCTGCGCGAAGCAGTTCCGTCTCACGCTCGCCTCGCAGGTGTTCTACACCTCTGCTGGCCAGCGTCGGTATGCCTGCTCGATGCCCTGTCGGGTGCAGCTCATCCGCGAGGCGCAGGGGGCACGGCTCGGCGAGATCGCGGCGCCGCCACCCGGATCCGAGGATCTGGCGACGGCCGCG
>JAZDGE010000122.1:0-2835 GCA_043807175.1 Acidobacteriota bacterium | reverse complement strand
GGCGGCCTGCTCGTATGCGGCCAGGGTGGCGTCGAGGGCCTTGACGCCAGCCGCCCATGCCTCGGCCTTGTCGCGCAGGATGCCGGGCAGCGTGGCCTGCTTGACGGCCGCCACCCGCTCGCGCACCTGGGGCAGCAACTCCTGCATCATCTGCACGTTCTTGCTCGGCCACGCTTCGTGCCAGAGTGGATAGATGACATCGTGGAACGACGACAGCTCCCGAACCTCGGCTCTCATCTCGGCCTCGTCTCCGCACCCTGGGGTCTCGGCAACGGCGAGCAGCGGGACGAAACAGGCAAGCACGAGCAGCAGGACGACTCTCTTCAGGGGCATGACTCCCTCCGTCAACGACCGAGGCACGCTAGCAGAATGTGAACTTCGGCACAAACCAGAAGCGCTTACACGCCGAGAATCTCCACGAGTAGGGCAACTTGCTCGCAACCAACGCGTGGACCGGGGACGGGTGGGCGTAGGCGCTAGGGTCCTTGAGAGCGAAGACTCGTTGCAGTTGCGTCAAGTTCGCCGTTCCAGCACGCTGTGCGCCTTGAGTCTCTCTTTGCGCCTTTGCGTCTTTGCGTTGTTCCCTTGCCCCGGCCGGGTGGAGCTTCGCAACACCCTCCGCGACCAGCTCTCGCGACCCCCTCTCGTCGGTCTGAGGCAGGGCCTCGCTAAAAGTCGAGATACCCGCTGCGGGTGATGACCTCGAGGTCCGGTCGCTTGACCCTGACGTCGACGAGGTGCCAGGCGCCATCGTTGCGCTGTGGGTTCGGGTAGTAGCCGAGCACGTACTGGTCGCGCAGCTCCTGGAGGATGTCGGCAAAGGCCGGGACGATCTCGCCGAGCTGCACGACCTCGGCGATTCGCCCGCCGCTTTGCGCCACTGTCTCGCGGAGCAGCTCCAGCTCGCTCGCGTACCACCCGGCGTCGCGCCAGGCCGAGAACAGCCGCCCCTGGCCCGGCGCCGCGGCCTGCTCGTCCCGCAGCCGTACCCAGTAGATCAGCGCCTGGCTCTGCCGCGCCTTCGTCACCACATCCTTCATCGACATCACGCTGTGCGAGTCGACGCCATCCGAGAGCACCACCACCACGCGCCGGCCCTGACGCTCCTCCAGCAGCTTCAGAGCAAGGTAGAGGTGGTCATTGAGCGCCGTGCCGCCGCCGGCCTGCACGTCATCCAGCGCGGCTGTCAGGATCTCCGGGATGGTGGTGAAGGGCGTGGCGCGCTTGGCATGGTCGGAGAAGACAAGGAGCTTGCCCTCGTCGAGCGGCTTCATGTTGCCGAGGAAGGCCTTGGCGCCCGCCACCGCGGCGGCAAGACGAGGTCCCCTCATGGAGATGCTGGCGTCGAGCAGGATCACGGCCGCCAGCGGGATGCCGCCGCGGGCGAAGGAATGGAGCTCTTGCGGCAGGCCGTTGTCGAGCACCACAAACTCAGGCGCACCGAGGTCGAGCACCCGCGCGTTCCCTGTCTTCACCGTCACATAAAGCTGCTGCAGCTCGAAGCTCACTTCCTGGTCGACCTTGATTCGGGGCGAGACCAGTGTGGCCTCGGCGCGCTTTCCGGAGGTGGTCCAGGCCACCGCCTGAAAGGTGTGCTCGACGTTTTCGTCGCCGAGATCGACCTTGAAGACGAATGGCGACTGCGCCACCTCGCCGGCCGGTCTGCCATCGACGATGAAGGCGACCCGGGCGACGGGCTCACTCGCCGTCACGCCGGCGACGATGCTGACCTCGCCGAACACGGGCATGCCGGCGGGTGGGCTGGTGATCTCGATCTCGACGCTTCCCGCCCGAGCCAGGAGCAGTGCGAGCACAAGACACAAGTGGGAAAGGGGAGCGAGCATCAGGTGGCTCCATTTGCGGGAAGCGAGGTGAGCTGCCGGGCGAGCGCCTCGGTAGCGCGGGTCGCCGCGGCGGCAAGCTGCCGCCGCGCCTCGGCAAGGTCCTGGTGGGGCCACTGGCTGTAGCGCCAGCGCGCGGAGCTCTCGCCTTCGTGGCCGCGGGTCGCGAGGCGGCTCACGACCTCGCGAGCATCGAGCGGCCGGCCTTGACGGTCGAGCACGAAGGCGAGCTGAATCGGCAGGGTCTCGTCGGCGGGGAGCTCCGCGATCCCCGCTTCGAGCAACTCCTCGGCCTGCGCGAGGCGTTCCTCGTCGATCGCCCGCTGAGCCAGCTCCTGGGTGGCGATGGCGCGCACCCAGGGGGGGTTGCCGGGCGCCCGGCAACGCTCGAGCAAGGCGGCTGCTTCCCTGGTCTGGCCAAGACGGGCGAGGTTGACCGCCAGGCGCAGGCGGCTCTCGGAGTGCGCCGGCTCAACCTCCATTGCGGCGCGCAGCAGCCGCGCCGCTTCCTCATAGCCGCCGACCCGTTCGCGCGAGGCGGCGAGGCCGACAAGCGCGGCAAGCTGCCGGGGGTCAAGCTCGAGCGCGCGCCGAAAGAGCCGCTCCGAGGTGTCGGTCGCGCGCTGCGCCTGCGCGAACCCGGCCAGGCTCGCCGCCATCCTCGCCGCCGCCAGCCGATCGTCCCGCTCGCCAGCGCCAGCGAGCAGCTCGGCGAGGGTCGCGGCCAGACGGAGAGCGTGGGTCTGGAGCAGGTGCTCGCGCCGGCGCGCGTACTCGTGATACAGCTCGGTGTGAAGCATTGCGAGCGCGAGCGCGGTCTCGGGAGCTCGCCGGGCGAGCTCGCGGCCGAGCCTGACCTCGGCGGTGGCCAGGCGGTTTAGCACCTCGGGGTCGCCGCCAAGGGCGTGCCTGCGCTCCAGCGCGCCGACCGCGGCGCGCGCTGCGGGGAGCCCGGCGGTGGCGAGCAGGGCGAGGGCCTCGCGGTAGTCGGCGC
>JAZDGE010000121.1:0-2318 GCA_043807175.1 Acidobacteriota bacterium | reverse complement strand
GGGAACGAGGCGGTCGGCCAGTGCGTCGCGGATGGCGCGTTCGCCGGCGGCGAGGCGATGCCGCCGCGAGAGATGGGTGAGCACGAGGTGGCGATTGCACAGGCGAGGCGCGAGCGTGATCAGGTCCTCGAGGTGGAGGTGCCCGAACTGGCGTGCCCGGTCGCGATCGGCGGGGCGCAGGAAGGTGCACTCGACGATCAGCACCTCGGCATCTGCGAGCCAGGGCTCGCGCTCGAAGACCTCGGGACCGGTGTCTGCCAGGTAGGCGAGGAGATCGGTTCTCACTTGCCGGGTGACCTCGACGCCGGCCTCGCGCAGGCGGCGCAGCTCCTCGGGAGGCGCGCCGGCAAGCTCGGGACGCAGGCGCTTGCGCGTCCACTCCACGCAGCAGCCCAGCGTCTCGACCCAGTGGGAGGTGGCAAAAAAGCGCAGGGCGAGATCGTTGCGCAGCGTCACCCGATCGCCGGGCGAGAGTGCGCTTGCCGTGACTCCGTAGGGCTTGCCTCCCTCGAGCCGGGCGCAGGTCGCGAGCAGGTCCTCGATGCGGGCGACCAGTCCGGCCGGGACTAGCAGCCGGCCGCCGGGGATGCCCTGGAGCTGTCGCTGGCTCGCCCAGGCAGGGACACCGAGCAGATGATCGAGATGGCCGTGCGAGATGGCGACCGTGGAAAGCGGCACCAGCGCGCGCGCCGGTCGCCCGGCGTCGAGGGCGAGCCGGAGCTGCGGCAGCAGCAGCAGCGAGGCCTCGCCGGCGCGCGAACCTCCGGCCACGAGGAGCTCGCCCCAGGAGGTCGGCAGACGCAGGCGAAGCATGATCTGAGATTCCCCGAACGCCGGCCGCTTGTCAACCTTGGACTCGCCTCGTACGTCAGTGTGGACGTGGCCGGAGAAGTCGAAGGCACGTGATGCGGCGACCGGACGGCCAGCAGCAAAGGGAAGCCGGAGAGCGGAAAGGGGGGCACGAGATGAGGGCAGCACTGAGGGTGGGGGTCGCGTGTGGGGTCGCGCTGGGGGCGGCAGGGACGGTCTGGGGACAGCCCTTGCAGTTTCCCCCCGGGAAGTGGTGGGAGCGGCCCCGGGTGGTGGAGGAGCTCGCCCTGACGCAGGAGCAGCGCTCCAAGCTCGATGCCGTGACGATGGAGCACGCTCGCACCATGGTTGACCTCAAGGCGGCGGTGGAGAAGGCCGAGCTCGACCTGCGAGCAGCGGCCGACAGTGACCCCTTTGACGCGGCCAGGGTGAGGGGGGCGTTCGGCGCGCTCCAGCAGGCCCGCGCGCGGCTGGAGGGCGAGCGCTTCGAGATGCTGCTGGAAGTGCGCCAGGTGCTCACCACCGAGCAGTGGACGAAGCTAAAAGGAGCGGTGCGTGAGCGGCTGGGAGCGGCGGTGCGCGGCGAGCGCGAGCCTCTTGGCGGCCGCGAGGCGCCGTTTCGTCCGCGGCGTCCCCGGCGTTTCTAGCAGCGAGGTGGCATGAACCGAAAGGAGGCTGTTGAAATGAAGCGAGCCGTACTGGCAATGATGTTGCTGGCGCTGGCGGTACCGGCGCTGGCGGACGAGACTCCGGAGCAGCCGCGGGGCAAGGAAGCGATCATTCGGTATCTGTCCTTGACCGACGCGCAGGTGGAGCAGTGGGACGCCCTGATCGAGTCGCGCGAGGCCACGGTGTCCGCACTGCGCGAGCAACTGCGCGGCGTGGAGGAGCAGCTCCGCGACCTGCTCAAGGGCGAGAACCCGGATGCGCAGGCGGTGGGCGCCCTGGTGATCTCGGGCCGAAACCTGCGAGAGCAAATCGAGGAGGCCAACAAGGCCTACCTCGAGGGGTTCGAGGCGCTGCTCACACGCGAGCAGGCAGCGCGTCTGGCCGGCATGAGGCGAGTCGCGAGGCTGGCGCCACTGGTGCCGGCATTCGTGCACTTCGGACTCGTCCCGCGTGATCTCGGCCGTCCCTGATAACGCCGGCTGATTCGTTCACCGGCATCGGGCAAGGAGGGGTCGCGATGAGCGACCCCTCCGTTGTTTGGTGCTCCGCGCTGCAAGTGCGAGTGGGCAGGCCTTGGTGGAAAGTCGAAAGTGGGGAGTCGAAAGTCGAGAGTTCCCCCACCCCAAACCCGTGAAGCCCGCCCGCCCTCCGCCTGAATGCGCGGCCAGGAAAGGTGAGCCAAGCATTGGACTTAGCTCGCTTCACTCGCAATCTTGGCTGGGGATTAGGGGTCAGGGATTGGGGGGCGGCCCCAGCCCCAAATTTCTAACCCCTAAGGCGGCGGAGCCGCAACCAAATGGTTCCGGCTCCGCCGCCAGCAGTTAGCTGTTAGCGGTTAG
>JAZDGE010000120.1:0-8807 GCA_043807175.1 Acidobacteriota bacterium | reverse complement strand
CGTCGACGGCGCGGACAGGCGCCCGGCTATCATGGCGGCAATGACGACGCCGCTGGCGCCTGCCGGGCTCGCCGCGCCGGAGCATGTCACCGGCACCATCGAGCATGTCACCTTCCACAACGAGGAGACAGGCTTTTGCGTCCTCAAGGTGAAGGTGCGCGGCCGGCGCGACCTGGCCACGGTGGTGGGAATCGCGCCTGGCCCCGAGGTCGGCGAGTGGGTCGACGCCGCCGGCAAGTGGGTCGTCGACCCCCAGTACGGCCAGCAACTGCGCGCCGCCGAGCTCCGCACGACCCGCCCAAGCACCGCCCTCGGAATCGAGAAGTATCTCGCCTCCAAGGCGATTCGCGGCATCGGCCCGCACCTTGCGCACGAGCTGGTGATGGCTTTTGGCACCAAGGTGTTCAAGGTCATCGAGAAGCAGCCGGAGCGCCTGCTCGAGGTGCCCGGCGTCGGCCAGGCTCGCCAGGAGATGATCACCGCCGCCTGGCGCGAGCAGCAGGCGGTGCGCGAGATCATGGTCTTCCTCCACAGCCACAATGTGAGTGGCACGCGCGCCTTCAAGATCTACAAGACCTACGGCGAGGAGGCGATCGAGAAGGTCCAGCGCGACCCCTATGCTCTCGCCCGCGACATCCGGGGAATCGGCTTCATCATCGCCGATACGATCGCCGCCAGCGTCGGCATCGATCGCCAGTCGGAGCTGCGCGCCCGCGCCGGCCTTGCGTATGTCCTCCAGCAGCTCACCGAGGACGGGCATTGCGCCTTTCCGGCGGAGGGGCTGCTTGACAAGGCGGTGGCGATGCTCGAGATCCCTCGCCCCATCGTCGAGGCCGCCCTCGCCCACGAGATTGCCGCCCGCCGCCTGGTGCGGCGCGAGCAGGAAGATGGGCAGCCGCTCATCTACCTTGCCGCGCTCGATGCCTGCGAGCGCTCACTCGCCGCCCAGCTCGCGTTCCTCGCGCGCGGCCACCACCCCTGCCCGCCGATCGACCTCGCGAAGGCGCTGACATGGGTCGAGCGCGCCTCCGGGCTCACCCTCGCCACGGCGCAGCGCGAGGCGCTCGCGCTCGCCACCCGGCGCAAGGTGCTGGTGATCACCGGCGGCCCGGGTGTGGGCAAGACCACGCTTGTCAACTCCATCGTCAAGATTTTTCTCGCCAAGAAGTTGCGGGTGCTGCTCTGCGCTCCGACCGGGCGGGCGGCCAAGCGGCTGGCCGAGAGCACCGGCCAGGAGGCCAAAACGATCCATCGGCTGCTCGAGGTCGATCCCACCAGCGGCGATTTCCGGCGCAACGTCTCGGCTCCTCTCGAGGGCCAGGTTCTGGTGGTGGACGAGACGAGCATGCTCGATCTTCCCCTCGCCCATCACCTGCTGCAGGCGGTGCCCCCCAAGGCGGCGGTGATCCTGATCGGTGACGTCGATCAACTGCCCTCGGTGGGACCCGGCTGTGTGCTGCGCGACATCATCAGCTCCGGCGTGATCCCGGTCTGCCGCCTGAGCGAGGTCTTTCGTCAGGCTGCCCAGAGCGCCATCATCATCAACGCGCACCGCGTCAACCGCGGCGTCCTCCCTGCCGCGCCGACGAGCAAGGCCGAGACGGCGCCGGGGACCGACTTCTTCCTCGTCGAGGCCGAGGAGCCGGCACGCGCCGCCGAGCTCATCCTTGAGCTCGTGCAGCACGCCATCCCCAGGCGGTTCGGCTTTCACCCCCTGGCTGACATCCAGGTGCTCACGCCGATGCACCGGGGCGAGCTCGGCGCCCGCAACCTCAATCTCATGCTCCAGGCGGCCCTCAACCCGGCAGGCGCCGAGATCGAGCGCTTCGGCTGGACCTTCCGCGTCGGCGACAAGGTCATGCAGATGGAGAACGACTACAAGAAGGAGGTGTTCAACGGCGACGTGGGCCGCATCGTCGCGCTCGATTCGGCGGCGCGCGAGCTCACCGTCCGCTTCGAGGAGCGCGAGGTCGTTTACGCTTTCGATGAGCTCGAGGAGCTTTCCCTCGCCTATGCCACCACCATTCACAAGGCGCAGGGAAGCGAGTTTCCCGCCGTCGTGGCGCCGGTTCACCCACAGCACACCATCATGCTCCAGCGCAACCTGCTCTACACCGCGATCACCCGCGGCCGCAAGCTGGTGGTGCTGGTCGGAACCCGGCGCGCCCTCGCCATCGCCGTCCACCGCGCCGAGGCCAGTACGCGCATCACCACCCTCGCCGAACGCTTGCGCGCCGCTGCCCAATAGCGCCAAGCCTCGTGTCTCCTCCCAACTTGGACCTGGACTTGGACCTGGACCTGGAGTTGGACCTCCTGCACGCGACACACCTCCGACAGCACCCGGTTTGGCTGGATGAGAGCCTGATCGGCGCTGTGGAGGCGCGGCTGTTGGGCAAGCGCCAATGCCGCGCGGGTTCCGACGATTGCACCAGCCAAGGCCGGCCAACGCGGCGACAGATTGGCCGCGAGATCGGCTGCAAGCGGCAAGAAACCACGGCGACCTGATAAACATCGAGCTCAGGGAAGCTCACGTCAGGCAGGTTGGTCCAGGTCCAGGTGAGCCGGCGAGCTCAAGCTAACGCCGGTGCCCTACCGTCCCGGCTCGCTGCTGCCCAGGTGCTTGCGGGCGGCGGCGACTAGGTCGTCCGCGGCGGCGAGCGCGCCCTCGGCGGTATCGGCCTCGACCATGATGCGCAGCAGCGGCTCGGTGCCCGAGTAGCGCACCAGCACCCGTCCCTGCTCGCCGAAGCGCTCGCGCACGGCCGCGATCTCCGCGGCGAGCGCGGGGACCTCCTCGAGCCGACGGCGGCGAGCCACGCGAACGTTGCGCAGCACCTGCGGGAGCCGCTGGAGCCGGGCGAGCGATTCCAGGGGACTGCCGCGGCGCCGGGCGATCGCGAGGATGTGCGCGGCGGTCAGCAGGCCGTCGCCGGTCACCGCGTGGTGGGCGCAGATGACATGCCCGGACTGCTCGCCTCCCAGCACTGCGCCCTCCCGCGTCATCGCCTCCCACACCTCGCGGTCGCCGACCGGGCAGCGCACCACCCGGATGCCCTGCGCGCCGAGCGCAAGCTCCAGGCCGAGATTGGACATCACCGTCGCGACCACCGTCGAGCCCGCCAGCGTCCCCGCCTCCGCCAGCGCCAGCGCCCACAGGTAGAGCACGTCGTCGCCATCGAGAATCCTGCCCGTGCCGGTGACCAGGATGGCGCGATCGGCGTCACCATCGAAGGCGACGCCGGCCTCGGCGCCCCGCGCCACCACCTCGCGCGCCAGGTGTTGCGGGTAGAGCGCACCGCAGCCCGCGTTGATGTTGGCGCCGGTCGGGCTGGCGCTGATCACCACGACGTCGGCGCCGAGCCCGGCAAAGAAACGCTCGGCGAGCGGCGAGGCGGCGCCGTTGGCGGCATCGGCGACGAGGCGCATCCCGGCGAGGGGTTGCGGTGGCAGGGTGCGGCCGAGCAGGTCCAAATAGCGCTCGCCGAGGCTCCTGTCGACCGCCGGAAGGCCGTCACCGGTTGGTTCACCAGCGAGGCCGCGCAGGCGCCGCTCGAGCGCGCGCTCCTGCGCCACCGGCCACTTGGCGCCGCTCCCGGTCACCAACTTGATGCCGTTGTCGGCGGCGGGGTTGTGCGAGGCCGAGACGATCACCCCGGCGCCATAGCCGCCGTCCTCGCGCAGCAGGTGCGAGATCGCCGGGGTCGGCAGCACACCCGCCCATTGCAGCTCACCGCCGGCCGCCCGGAACCCCCCTCCGACCCAGCTCGCCAGCACCTCGGTCGAGGCCCGGGTGTCGCCCGCGAGAAGTATGCGCAGTGGCTGCCCGGCGGCGGCCAGCTCGCCGGCCAGCGCCAGACCCAGGCGCCCGAGCGTGGCGGCATCGAGAGGCGGCTGGAGCGCGACCCCGCGAATCCCGTCGGTGCCAAAGAGGGCTTCGCTCACCGCCGACGCCTTCCGGCCGGCTCGATCCGCGCCACCACCTCGACCACGACCCGCACCGCCAGCGGCTCGAGGATGCGGACCAGCGGTTGCGGCGAGCGCACCGCCACCACCGCCTCCACCGGTCCCTCGACCCCGTCGACCGAGACGGCGTCGGTGCTCACCCCGCGCAGCGCTTCGAGCTGGAGGCGGGGTCCGGAGACCAGCGCGGTCGGCGGCTGGACGTCGACCCTGCCCACTACCAGACCGGACGCCGGCTCGCCCGCGATCTTGGCGCGGACTGGCAGCACGCGCCGGGTGATCCGCTCGAGCCGCAGTGGCAGCGCCGAGGGCGAGACCGCCACCACCTCGACGCCCGGGGGCACGATGACATTGCGCGTCTCCACCGCCAGCTCGTGCTCCCCTTCGCCCGTTCCGCCGAGGTCGATGACGACGCCGGTCTGGGCCGGCTCGAGGCTGCGCAGGCGCGAGAGCGGACCCCGCACCCGGAGCAGGAGCGAGCGCGGCACCTCGGAGGTGATCACCAGGTCGACGGGAACATTGACGAGCGTGACCGAGGCGTCCACCTGCTTCTCCGAGATGCGCTCCCGCCGGTCGAGCGCCTTGCCGTACCAAAGCAGGCTGGCGAGCGCAAGCGCCACGACCATCGCCCAGGGGTGGCGGGGAACGAGCCTCATCGGCGCACCTCCGCCCGGCCGAGCAGGAGGAGCTCGAGGAGGTTGTCGCGCAGCGCCCGGCCGTCGAGCCCGGAGTGGAGATGGCCGCCGACGGCAATGGCAAGCGCTCCTCGCTCCTCCGACACCACCACTGCTACCGCATCGGTCTCCTCGCTGATGCCGAGGGCGGCGCGGTGGCGCGAGCCATACTCCGAGGAGAGGTCGGAACGCGCCGAGAGGGGCAGGAAGCAGCTCGCCGCCGCGACCCGGGTGCCCTGGACGACGGCCGCGCCATCGTGCAACGGGGTCCCGGGAGTGAAGATGTTGACCAGCAGGTCATAGGAGAGGCGGGCATCGAGCGGAATCCCGGTCTCGATGTAGTTGCGCAGGCCCTCGTCGCGCTCGATTACCACCAGGGCGCCATAGCGGCGGGCGACCAGCGTCTCGCAGGCGAGCACGATCTCGTTGATCAGCACCTGGCGCGGCGACAGCGTCGCCGCCCAGCGCAGCAGCGGAGTGCGGCCCACGACCGCGAGGATGCGGCGAATCTCGTGTTGGAAGATGACGATGATCGCGAACGGCAGGTAAAAGAGCATGCCGCCGAGGATGGTCGTGAAGGTGATGAGGTCGAGGGCCGAGGCCGCGAGGTAGCCGACGCCAAGCACGAAAATCCCCCACAGCATCGAGGCGGCGCGCGTTCCCTTGACGACCACCAGCAGGAGATAGAACACCACCGAGACGAGACCGATATCGACCAGATCCTTGACCGTGACCTCGAGGCGCGTGAGCTCGCGCAGGAAGGTCATCACCTCGCTCATCGCGCCCTCCGCATCGCGGCAAGGAGGGTGAGGAACTGCACCGTCTCGGCCACGTCGTGCACCCGGACCAGCGCGCGGTCGAGCTCGAGCGTGCCGGCGAGCGCCGCCAGGGAACCAGGCAGCCGCTGCCCGACCGGCGCTCCGGACAGCGCCCCGATGAAGGACTTCCGCGAGGCGCCAACGGCGACCGGAAAGCCGAGCGCGGCGAGATCGAGAAGAGCCGCCAGCAGGCGCAGATTGCCCTCGACATCCTTGCCAAAGCCGATTCCGGGATCGAGCACGATGTTCTCGCCGGGGATCCCGGCCGCCAGAGCCGCCGCCGCGCGTTCGGCGAGGAATGCATGCACCTCGGCCACCACGTCGGTGTACCGCGTGTCCTGCTGCATCGTGCGCGGCGCGCCCCGCATGTGCATCAGCACCACGGCCGCGCCCGCCTCGCCGATGAGTTCCAGCATCTCCGGATCGCCGCCGGCGCTGACGTCATTCACCATCGTGGCGCCGGCCGCAAGCGCCGCGCGCGCCACGCCGGCCTTGGCCGTGTCCACCGCGATCAGCGCCCCGGGAAACCGGCCCGCAAGCGCCGCGATCACCGGCACCACCCGCTCCCGCTCGACCTCCTCGTCGACTGGCGCGGCGCCAGGCCGGGTGGACTCACCGCCGACGTCGAGCAGGTCCGCGCCCTCGCCGAGCAGGCGCAGGCCCTGCGCGATCGCGTCCGCCGGGGCGGCGAACCGGCCGCCGTCGGAAAACGAGTCCGGGGTCACGTTCAGCACTCCCATTACCGCCGGGCGTTCCTTTCCCCACAGCCGCGCGAGTCGAGACTCAGCCACGCCCCAACTGTACAGGAGCGCCCGGCGCAGCGCCAAATGACTCTGGGCTGTCAGCTCTCAGCCATCAGCTCTCAGCCATCAGCTTTCAGCTATCAGCACTCAGCCATCAGCTTTCAGCTATCAGCTATCAGCTCGAAAATCGGAGCTGACGGCTGAAAGCTGAAAGCCGGGCGGGCGGGGGAGCTGAGTGCTGAAAGCTGAGTGCTGATCGCTGGGCGGGCGGGGGAGGGCTGCTTCTTTGCTATCCTTCGCCGGTTATGAAGAGAGCCCCTTTCCTCACCAGGACGCTTCTCGCGGCCCTTGCGCTGGCCGCTTCCACAACCGCCCAGGCGCAGCCGATCGTAGATGCGGCCCGCCGCTTCTCCGAGCGCTTCTTTCCTTACGCGCCGGGAAGTGTGGTCGAGATGAGAATCGATCGCAACACCGCGACTCCTTTCGGCACCTACCTTGCGCTTACCGCTGTCAGAACGACGGACAAGAACACCGATGGCGACCAGATGGGTCTGCTTGTCGATCAGGAGATGCGCACCGTCGCGGCCGGCATCCTGATCCCGTTCCCGCCCGCCACCCCGCCGGTGACGCCGGAGAACCTCGCCCGTTTCGTCGACGAGGCTCTGCCCGCGGCGCTCGGCGAGATGTTTGCCACCCGCGTGCGGGTGCGCTGGCCCGCGGTCCCTGCCCGGCGCGGCGGCGTCGTACCGCTGGTGGCCGAGATCTCGACCGGATACGGCTGGCCGCGACTGCCAGTCTCGCTCGCCGCCGACGGCCTCTACCTCGCGATCGGCGGCGTCTGGCCGCTCGATCGAGATCCCCGTGAGGTTCGCCGGGAGCTCCTCGAAGGACCGGAGATCCAGTGGGATCCCGGGCACGAGAACGCGCTCGTGAAGGTGGTCGAGTTCTCCGACTACCAGTGCCCGGCGTGCAAGCGGGCCTGGAGCGAAGTCAAGCCCGCGCTCGTCACGTTTGGCGACAAGGCCAGGCACGGAATGGTGAACTTCCCGCTCGTGCGCAACCATCCCTGGGCGTTTCGCGCCGCGGTGGCGGGGGCGTGCTTCGGCAAGCTGTGGCCCGACAAGCTCCTTGCCTTCAAGGAGGAGCTCTACCGCCTGCAGGACACCCTTACCGTCTCCTCGGTCGATGATGCGGCGCTCGGCTTCGTCGCTCAGCACGCGCTCGCGGAGCCCACCTTTCGCGCCTGCTATCTGAAGGACCCGGCGGTGGACGCGGTGCTGCGCCAGATGGACCTCGGGCAGCGCCTGGGCGTGATCGGTACGCCGAGCTACTTCGCCAATGGCGAGGCACTGCCAGCCAACAACAAGGAGGTCTTTACCCGGCGCCTGCAGGCGATCATCGCGGCCGGCGGCAAGCCCGAGGCGGCGGCCGAGATCGCGGGCGAGCTTCAGCCTGCCCCCACCGCCAAACCGTCCCGGTAGACCCACCGCGCCAGCAGCCAGACCAGCGCGGCCAGCGCGATCCCGGCCCAGGCATCGACGAGATAGTGGTACCCGGTGATCACCGAGCCCAGCACCATGAGGACGAGGATGCCGGCAGTCGCGAGCGAGAGGCGGCGTGAGACACCCCTGCTTGCAAACGTAAAGAGCGCGAAGACGGCCACGTGCAGCGAGGGGAACGCGGCGACGCAGCCATAGCGAATCAGCCTGGGTGCGAGCGGATTGCTGACGAGCGAGGAGATCTCGCCGTAGAGGATCTGCTGGACGCTTACGGTGAGCGGCATGTGGGCGAGCGTGGCGGCGAAGGTCTCGGGCGTCACGAAGACCGGACCCCAGGACGGCAGGGCGAGATAAAGCGCGCTGCCAAGAACCCACAGCAGAGCGAAGGCAGCGGTGAAGGCGAGCCGGCGCCGGGCCGGCAGCAGGGTGAGCAGGAGCGCGACGTACACCACCAGGAGAGAGAAGTAGAGGCCGGAGTAGAGCAGGTCCAGGGCGCGCAGGAACTGCTTCTGGGCAAAGAGCGTGGTGAGAAACTCGGCGGGGTCGATGCCAAGGTGGAGCCGGACATCGAGCGCCGCGAGCTGGCGGTCCCAGACCCTCGGGTTGAACAGGTGAATGAAGCTCTTGAGGAGGAAGTGCACGGAGAGCAGGGGAATCAAGATCGCGCCGGCGCGCAGCAAGGTGGCGAGCTCCGCCCCTAGTGAAAGCCTGGCCGCGCCGCGCCCCCACCGCCTCTTCCAGCTCCGCCGCACCAGCACCGAAAGCGCCGCCACGGCCCCGACCGCGAGCGCGAAGGTGCCGTAGACCAGAAAGATCGCCCGGCGCGGATAGGAGACCGGCAAGCGCTCGAGGGCAATCACGCCGGCGATCACATAGGCAAGCGCGAAGAGCTCGTGGGGCTCGAGCGGAAAGCGCCAAGTGCGCGGGCTAGCCCGCATTTCTCACCGTGGTCCGTAGCGAAAGCGTCGAGAGTGCGGCAGATCGGGCCGCACGTAGCGAGGAACGCCGCCGGCGTACTGGAACAGTACGTCGAGGAGCGACGAGCGAGTACGGCCCGCGATGGCGCGCTATCGGCGCGTGCAGTAGGACAAGCGGTGAGAAACGCGGGCTAGC
>JAZDGE010000119.1:0-4377 GCA_043807175.1 Acidobacteriota bacterium | reverse complement strand
TCGCGGAGCGCATCCGCGACTTGGATGGCGAGGTCGAGCAGCTCCTCGACGCCCAGCGGCCCGGCGGCGAGACGCTGGTGCAGCGTCTGCTACCCCGACGTACTCCATGCAGATGAAGCTCTGCCCGTCCGCCTCGCCGATTTCATGGATCGTGCAGATGTTGGGGTGGGACAGCGCAGCCGCGGCCCGGGCCTCGCGGCGGAAGCGCGCGCAGCGCTCCTCGTCGCGGCACAGCTCCGCGCGCAGCACCTTGAGCGCCACTTGGCGGTCGAGCGCGGTGTCGCTCGCCAGGTACACCTCGCCCATCCCACCCGCCCCGAGCAACCGCTCGATGCGGAAGTGCCCCAGTGCCGATCCTTCTGCCAGCGCCGCCATCCCCAATCCGCTTCGATCGTCCTTGCTGTCAACAGTCTACACCGCAGCGCAAGCGAAGAAGTCGGGGCATCGGTCGGCTTGAAGCTGACTGCCCCCCAAATGAGGCGCCATCCGACTGACGCTTGCGTGCTACGATCAGGCCAAGATGGCGGCACTTGACACCTCTCGGGCGGCCGCGTCAGCTCAGATCGAGGCTTACCGGCGCATGGCGCCTGAGGCTCGTCTGCGGGTCGGGCTCGAGCTCACAAGGATGGCCCGCGGGCTCCTGACTGCTGGAATCCGCAAGCGCCATCCCGAGTACGACGAGAACCAGGTACGTTTGGCGGCGATTCGCCTCTGGATTGGCTCGGAGCTGTTTCGCCAGGCATACCCGGAGGAGCGCGAGCTGGCGCCGTGACTCAGGAAGACGTCATCGGCCGTGTCGTCGATGCGCTCCGTGAGGCCGGTGTGCTGCACATGGTCACCGGCTCGTTCGCCAGCAACCTTCACGGTGTGCCGCGGATGACGCAGGACGCCGACATCGTCGTTGATGCCGAGGAAGCTGCCATGCTTCGTTTCGTCCACCTCGTGGAGCAGGATTTCTACGTCGGCCTGGATGCCGCCCGCGAGGCAGTGCGGCTTCGAAGGATCTTCAACGTCATCCACTTCGACACGGGGTTCAAGGTAGATCTGATCGTCAAGAAGAACCGCCCATTCAGCACCGAGGAGATACGAAGGCGCGAGCCCGGTACCCTCGCCGGCAAGCAGGTCGACTTCGCCACCGCGGAGGACACCATCCTGACCAAGCTCGAGTGGGCCTTCCTGAGCGGCTCCGAGCGGCAGTATCGCGATGCCGCAGGGATTATCCAGGTACAGGCGGCCCGCCTCGACTGGCCCTATCTGGAGCGCTGGGCGAGCGAGCTGGGTATCGCGGATCTGCTCGACCGAGCGCGCCGTGCCGAGCCGTGCGGGGACTGACGCGGCGCAGTAACGTGGGTGGAGGGCGTTAGTCGCGGAGCGCGGAGCGAGTACGGCCCGAGATGGTGTGCTATCGGCTCTTGCAGTAGGACAAGCGGTGAGAAATGCGGGCTAGGCGCACGATCTCGACCGCTTCTTTCTCCCCCAGCTTGAACGCGGCGTAGAGATTGGTGTCGAGGAGGATCCGTTTCACCGCCACAGCTCCTCGTCGACACGCTCGAACGGTTCGACTGCGCAAAGGAAGTCACGGGCCTCGTCCGCGCTCCAGGAGCCAGCGAGGGAGTCGAGATCGCTGTGCCGGCGGGTTCGGTCCGGCCTTACGAGTCCCAGGCCCTCCCGGACCAGCAGCTTGAGGACGGCGTTGACGGAAAGGCCACGGCGGCGGGCCTCATCCTTGAGCCTGGCCGCGGCAACCTCGTCCAGGCCACGGATCACGAGAGCTGCCACTGTCATCACCTCCATCATCATTCTAGCTGTATTCGATGATTGCATTCGCTGGGAGCGGCTGTCACCGTGCTTTCGGGTCACAAGGCGCGTGGCGGGCGCACGTCGCTGGCTTCGCCGGCACCGAGCGGCGAGACCGGGTCGCAGAAACCGCGGTGCGTGCCGGCCGGGGGAGCTCATCGCTTCCGCTGTTTCGGCTCCTCGCCGCGCGGGTCGGCGGCCACTTTGTCCGCCAGGGGCCGCGCGACTACACTTGCGAGCGGCCGGCCGGCATCTCGGATGCGACGCAGGTTGAGGCATATGGCCGCGCGATTTGCGGCGGGCGACTGGCGAGGAGGCGGCGATGGGCGCAGGTGGAACGACCCGGAGGGAGCTGGCGGCACTGGTAGGCGCCGGTACCGCCGCAGCGATCGCGAGCGCACTTCTCGGCCCGCGTGCGGCGCAGGCACGGCTCGCCCGGGGGATGCCGGCAGACATGATCCAGCTCAACGGCAACGAGAGCCCGTACGGGCCCTCGACGGCTGCGCGTGCGGCGATGACTCGTGCCCAGGATGTGGCGGCGCGCTATCCCGGCGACCTCGAGGAGGAGCTGCGCGTGACGCTCGCGTCGCTCCACGGCGTCACCCCCGAGCAGATCGCCCTCGGATGTGGCTCAGGCGAGATCCTCCGCATGGCGGACATGGCCTTCCTCGGCTTGGATCGCAAGGTCGTGGTCGCCGAGCCCACCTTCGAGGCGGTCCTGGTCTACGCCGGCGTGACTCGGGCCGAGGCCGTGAAGGTTCCGCTTGACGCCGACTTCCGTCACGATCTCGCCCGCATGGCCGAGGCCTGCGACGGCCGCTGTGGCCTTGTCTATGTCTGCAACCCCAACAACCCGACCGGCACCGTCGTCACCACCGCCCAGCTTGGCGCCTTCCTGCGCCGGGTGCCGCCGGCGGCCACTGTCCTGCTCGACGAGGCCTATCTGCACTTTGTGGAGAACCCTGCGTGCCGCAGCGGCCTCGATCTTCTGCCCGAGTTTCCCAACCTGATCATCGTGCGCACCTTCTCGAAGGTCTATGGCATGGCCGGCATGCGTCTCGGCTACGCGGTCGCCGCCCGTGCCAAGATCGAGGCGATGCGGCAGCATGTCACCTTCAACAACGCCAATGCCGCGGTGCTCCTCGCTGCCCTCGCGAGCCTCGCCGACAGCGAGCTGGTGCCCCAGGTCAAGCGCAGGATGAACGACACGCGCCGCTGGTTGTGCGCCGAGCTCGCGAAGGACGGCCGCCGGGCGATCCCCTCGGAGGCCAACTTCGTGATGATCGATGTGGGCGGTGACGTTGCGCCGCTGATCGACGGCTTCAAGCAGCGAAAGATCCTCGTCGGCAGGCGATTTCCGTCGATGCCAACCTGGCTGCGAGTGTCGGTGGGTACGCCCGAGGAGATGGTGGCATTCCTCGCGGCCCTGCGGGCGCTGGCGCCCGCCGCCGTGGCGTGATGTGTTTGCCTACCGCTTGGTGGGGTCGGAACCGGCGCCGGGGAGTGGCAGCGGGAAGGGGGTGACCGAGCCGCTGCCGCGCTCGGCGGCGGCGATGCGAGCCGCGCCGACCTTCTCGACCTCGTCGACACGCACCACCGAGTGCATCGGGATGAACATACGGCGCACGCCCTCGAACTCGGTGCGAAGGCGCTCCTCCGAGGGGTCGACGACGAGGCGCGAGCGCTCGCCGAAGAGCAGCTCCTCGACCTCGATGAAGCCGAAGAAGCCACCCTGGGAGACATGGCGGGCGTAGATCTCGTAGAGCTGCCCCTGGTTGAGGAAGCTGACCCGATAGAGCCGTTCGTCGGAGTTCGCCACCGTCTCACACCCTGCCCGCACCTACGATAGCAGAGCGGCGAAAGCAGGCGAGGTGTCCGTCGAAGTAGAAGCGCTCAACAGCGCTGCCGCGATAGTCGTCCAGGCAGTCGGCGATGGAGAAGACGACGACCTCGTCGGGCGCGCCGAGGCGCAGCTCGCCGGCGAAGCGCTGGTAGAAGGCGGCGCCGGCGCCCGCCGGGCGCACTGGCCGATAGAGGTAGATGAAGTCGTAGCCGGTGGGGGACTCGGTGGTGACGTCGGCGCAGCGCCACTCCACGCGCTCGCGGGGGACGCCCAACCAGTGCTGGAGCTCCCGGCCAACCTCGCACATGGCGCTTGAGATCTCGATCTGGACCGTCGTGGCGTGCGGCGCGAGCCTCTGCACGAGCAGCAATTGCAGGCCGTTGCCGGCGCCGAAGTCGGCCGAGCGGGTGGCCGGCGTGATCCAGTCGGGCGCCTTGAGAACCGGGGCGAGGCCGCCGGCATGGGCCCAGTAGCCGCCAGTCTGATCCACGCGGCGGCGCTCCGTAGCCGTGTAGGGCGCCTCATGGCCGTGCAGGTGGCAGTAGAGCTCGAGGAATGCTTGCTCGAGCGCGTCTTCGTCGGTTCCCGATTCGATTTCATGGATGAGATGTCGTCGCAACATCTCGTACCGGGGGAAGAGCGCAAGCGGGTCAGGCGGGGCAGGCAGATCTGCCAGTAGCTCCATGAGCGTGACGAGCCGCTCGCGCTCCGCCGGCGCCCGGCCGTCGCCGGCGAGC
>JAZDGE010000118.1:0-2110 GCA_043807175.1 Acidobacteriota bacterium | reverse complement strand
GACGCCGATCCCGCGGCGGCCGGACATCTCGATGAACGGCTTCGCCATCTCCTCCTCGGTGAGACCGAAGTCAACGCCCTGGGCAGCCTCGAGACGGCGCACCGCGGCCGGAGTGAGGGCTACCATCTCATAGGCGAAGTGGATCGAGCTCTCGGCGGCCGCGGGGAAGCCCAGCACGCGGATCGCCTCCTTGACGACCTTTTGCGGATACGACTGGCGCACGTCGATGACGTTGTAGACGCGAGCGCCGGCGCCAAAAGCGACCCCCGGCGGGCGGACAGCGGGATCGGCGGCGGTTCGGTAGACGGCGCGGTCGCCCTGCCCCACCTCGACGGGAGCTGCCGGACCCGGCGCCGAGAACGAGGCGAACAGTTGGTAGCCGAAGTCGTCGCGCTCGCCGCCAGGTGCGCGCAGCAAGCCGAGCTTCCAGAGCTGGTAGGCGATGTCCTTGCCGGTGTAGGTCACGGTGCCGTTGGAGCGGACGAGGATCTTGTCGGCGTCCGCCATGCCGGCGAACTCGGGCGAGTCAGCGAGCGACATCACCCAGCAGCCGGCGTTCTTGCCCTCGCTCTCCCGGCGGATCGCGGCGGCGCTCTCGAGCATCTCGAAGGCGTGCCGCCAGAAGCCGCGGTGGAGGATGTCCGACTCGTGGGGGAGCACGTCGTAGGCGATCGCCAGACGGCCCATGGTGTTGAGATGACATCTCACATTGCTCTCGGCGACAGCCGCGGCGAAGCGCGCGGCCGCCGGCGCCGGAAGCTCGACAGCGCTGTCGCCACCGCACCACTCGGCGAGGGCGGTGATGGCAGCGGGGAGGGTGAGCTCGGCGGGGAAGCCCTGCTCTACGGCGTGCAGCACGGTCCCGCGACAGGCGGTGGCGGCGGGCGCCTCCTGGTACCAGCGGGTGACTCGCGGGTAGAGCTCCCAGCACAGATCGTCGAAGTCGAGACGCCCGAGATCGCCTGCCACCAGCAAGCCGGCCTGTTGGCGGGCGGCGAAGGCCGCGAGCGCGCGAGCGCGCACCCCGTCTTCGGGGGCGGGGACGATCTCGGGCCAGAATGGCGCGAGGCAGTTGGTGAGGTCTGCTGCCGGCAGGAAAAGGAACCCGACCACCACGTCGGCCACCTGCACGCCGGTGTCATCGATGTAGTCCTGCACTTCGACGGTCTCGCCCAGCCAGCGCAGGCAGCGCACCAGGATGTCGCCGAGCACGGCGTTGCGCAGGTGGCCGATGTGCGCCGCCTTGTTCGGGTTGATGTTGGTGTGCTCGACGATTACCTTGCGAGGTTCGAGGCCCGGGGATGGTGGGGGCGCAGCGATGGCGGCGGCCGCGCCAGCGCCCGGCGCCTGGCTGGTGGCCGGGGCAATCCCGGCGGTGAGCAGGTGCGTGAGGGCAGATCCGCGCCGGAGGCGGAGGTTTACGAAGCCGGGACCCTCGACGCGGCACTCCGGCTCGAGCAGCGCCAGCGGGTCGGAGGCAGGTGCACCGGCGAGCCGCGCGGCGAGGCGGGCCACCACCTCCTCAGCGATCGCGCGGGGTGGCCGGCGCAGCGCCTTCGCCAGCGGCAGCGCCCCGGGCCAGGCGAGATCGCCGAGCTCGCGCCGGGGCGGCACTTCCAGCGCCACCTGCGCCTGCTCGATTCCCATCTCCTGCAACGCCTCCGCAATCGCGACCGCGAGGCTACGGCGCACTTGCTCCAGCATGCTCGCCTCCGTGACCGGTCATCTTACTCTCCGGTGTCATATATTCAGGCCGCGACACTCACCAAGCAAATGAGGCGGGCAGACGGGCCAGCCGTTCGAGAGGCGTGCGAGGCGAACCACGAACCTAAAAGGAGCTTGAGATGTCTCGCCGTGGACTGCCCGAAGATCCAAAAATGGCCACGAAGTTGCGCTTTCTCCTTGGCAAGTTCCCAGGATCCCTGGCGACCGTGACTGCCCTCGTGCTCACCGTCGCGGCGCTGGCGTCGCCGGCCTCACCCGCCAAGGGCGAGCCCTCCGCCACCGCGAGCGCCAGTGGTGGCGCGACGCTGGTGCTCTCCGATGGGCCTGACGGCCTGCGCCTCCTGTCGGCCCCTGCCGCCCTCGCCCTGCCGGTTGGTCAGGTCGT
>JAZDGE010000117.1:0-3701 GCA_043807175.1 Acidobacteriota bacterium | reverse complement strand
GTCCGGCGAATGCCGAGCCCGCCCAGACCGGGGAAGCGCCCCTCGGCCGCGGTGCCGTCTTCCTGGATGTAGCGGATGCCGGAAAACGGCGCGCAGTCGGCCGGATCGAGGTGAGCTCGCGCCCCGAGCTCCTCGAGCACGCGCACGCCGTCAGGCATCAGCCCTTCGCCGCAAGCCTTGTCGGGGGGACCGCCGGTCTTCTCGAAGATGGCGGTTGCGAGGCCGGCGCGGGCCGCGAAGATCGCCGTCGCCAGGCCGGCCGGGCCGCCACCCGCGACCGCCACGTCCAAGCTACCGCTCACGGCCGAACCTCATCCGCGCGAAGGCGAGAGCGGAGCGAACCGCTTCGAGGACCAGGCGGGCGCGACCCATCCAGCGTGGCGGAGTGAGCTCGCCGGCGAGAAAGCGCCGCAGCGCCTCGGCACGCCGGAGCTTGCCACTCGAGGTGCGGGGAAGGGTTCCGGGTGCGAGGAGCCGCACGGTGTGGGGTCGGATCCCCGTCCGCTCCAGGATCGCCAGCCGGATCGCCTCGACCCTGGCCGCGTCACCGTCTTCGGGCGGAGCATGGCGGGCGCGTTCGGCGAGCACGATGAGCTCCTCGCCCTCGCCATCCTCGGGCACGAAGCCGAGAGCCACCACGCAGCCGGCACGCACGCCATCGAGGCCGCCGAGACATTCCTCGAACTCCTGCGGCGAGTGGTTGGCGCCGCGGATGATGATGGCGTCCTTCTCGCGCCCGCACACGAACAGCTCGCCGCTGGCGATGAAGCCAACGTCGGCGGTGTCGAGCCAGCCATCCACGAGCACCCTCGCGGTGGCCTCCGGCTGCCGGAAGTAGCCGGCCATCAGTGACGGCCCGCGGACGAATATCCGTCCCAGCGTGCGCTCCGGCACCAACTGCCCGCCGGCGCCACGAAGCTCCACCTCGGCGCCGGGGATAGGGCGTCCAACCGAGACGATCTGCCGCGCGCCCGCGGCCACCTCGCCGGTCGCCGCAAGCTGCCGCGCGTCGACCCCCAGCGCCTCGACCGGGCGAGCCGGAGGCGCGAACGTTACCGCGAGGGAGGCTTCGGCGAGGCCGTAGACCGGCCGCAGCGCGCCCTCGTC
Source organism: Acidobacteriota bacterium (assembly GCA_043807175.1). Classification (GTDB taxonomy): domain Bacteria; phylum Acidobacteriota; class Thermoanaerobaculia; order Thermoanaerobaculales; family Thermoanaerobaculaceae; genus JAZDGE01. The sequence continues at coordinate 2,594 of JAZDGE010000117.1, read as the reverse complement.
GAAGCCGAAGGGGGCGAAGCGCCGGGCGAAGCCCTGAAGCGCCGGAAGTGATACCGGCTCGGCGCCGCACACGGCCAGTTGCCAGCTCGCCAGATCGAGGCCGGCCAGCTCCTCGTCCTTCACGCGCTTGGCCGCGAGCGCGTAGCCGAAGGTGGGCGCCACCGACAGCGTGGCATGGTGGCGCGCGATCGCCCGCAGCCACAGACCGGGGCGGGCGAGGAAGTGCTCGGGGGGGATGAGGACGAGCGGACCGGGGTAGTAGATCGCGAGCAAGAGGCAACCGATAAGGCCCATGTCGTGGTAGAGCGGCAGCCACGACACGCCCAGTTGGGGGAAGCGTCCTTCCGGCGGCAGCAGTGCATGCAGCGCGGCCAACTGCGCCATGAGGCTGCGATGGGTCAACGCCACCGGTTTGGGAGCCGCGGTCGAGCCCGACGAAAACTGGATCAAGCCAAGGGCGTCAGGCGAGACATCGACGGCAAGCTCTGCCACGCTCTCGCTAGCCAGGACGGCGACCTCGTGGTAGCCGAGCGGCGGTCGCGAGCGCTCCACCGTCTGGCCGAGCAGCGCCCGCGTGCGGGCATCGGCGAGCACGAGACGCGCCTCGACCGCGCCGATCATGCCGGCGGTGGCGGCGTGGTACTCGGCCAGCCTCCCCAGTCGCACCGGTGGATAGAGAGGGACCGGCACGGCGCCCGCCAGCAGCACGCCGAAGTACGCGTCCATGAACGCGGGCGAGGTCGGCAGCACGAGCGCGACCCGGTCGCCGGGCGCAACTCCCAGCGCCTGCAGCACCGCAGCGGTGCGCGCGGCGCGCTGGTAGATCTCGCGGTAGGAAAGAAAGGCCTCATGCTCGTGCAGGTCGACGAAGGTGATGCCACTCGAGGTCGCGGCCGCGGCCGCCAGCGCGTCGTTGACGGTTGGATGCCGGGGCGGCGGCAGCGGCGGGCCCTTCACGGCGTCAGCCCCTGCTCGCCTGGCGACGGCACGCTTTCCCTCTCCGCGAGCTTACGCTCGACCAGCTCGATGAGGCCGGCGACGGTCACGATGGCCTCGGCATCCTTGTCGGAGAGCTTGACGCGAAAGCGGTCCTCCAGCCCGACGGCAAGGACGATGGCCCCCACCGAGTCCAGCTCCAGGTCGCGGGCCAGCTCGTGGTGGAGCTCGACGTTACCCTCGACCTCGAGCTCAGTGGCAGCGATCTCGCGGACTGCAGCCAAGATGTCAGCTCTGGGTTCAGCCATGCCGAGCCTCCGGCAGGAAGCGGGGCCGGTTGGCGAAGCGCTCGGCCCAGGTTGTCCCCAGCGCACGCTCCTCGGCAGGGATGCGAACCGACAGGAGCCCGGCGTTCGCCACCGCGAAGACGACCGCCGAGAGCCACGCCCCGTGAATCAGCGGCACGCTGGCGGACTCGATCAGCACCGCCAGGTAGTTGGGGTGGCGGAGGAAGCGGTAGGGGCCGGCGGTAACCGGCGCGGCGCCAGGCGCCACGACGATCCTTGTGTTCCAGCGCCAGCCGAGGGTGGCGATCGCCCACCAGCGCAGCGCCTGACAGGCCACTGCCACGCCGAGCATGGCGAAACCAAGGCCTCCCGGGAACTCGCGGTGAAGCACGAGCACCTCGGCGCCACAGGCGAGCGGGAAAAGGGCGTGCACGGCGACCATCACCGGGTAGTGGCCACGCCCGACCTCCACCGCGCCGGCGGCAAAGGCGCGCCGGAGGTTGCGGCGGGACACCACCAGCTCCACCGCCCGCTCGGCGTAGAGCAGGCCCAGGAACGCCAGGTAGAGCCAGACAGAGGTCACCATCGTAGCAGCGCAAGCTCCGCGCAGAAGCCCGGGCCCATCGCCAGCAACAGGCCGTTGTCGCCAGCCCTCGCCTCACCGGAATCGAGCAGCTCGCCGAGGACGAATAGGACCGCGGCGGACGAGAGGTTGCCAGTCGAGCGCAGCGACTGCCACGACCTCTCCAGGGCGCCGGCAGGCAGCTCCAGGGCCTCCTCAAACGCCGTGAGCACGCGGGGGCCGCCGGTGTGGGCGATCCAGTGGCGGATCTGGTGGCGGGCCAGGCCGTTGGTGGCGAGAAAGCCGTCGACGTCGTTGCGCGCGTGCTCGCGCACCACCTCCGGGACCCTGGCGGAGAGCACGACCTTGAAGCCGCTCTCCACGATCTCCCACCCCATGACCCGCTCCGTCGCGGGGTAGAACACCGAGCCCGTCGCCACGACGCGCGGGCCGCGGGCGCCGGGGTCATCTGCTCGTTCGCCGCCCGCGAGCACCACCGCGGCGCCACCGTCACCGAATAGGCCCGACGAGATGATGTTGGGAATTGAGAAATCGTCTCGTTGAAGGGTGAGCGAGCACAGCTCCACCGAGAGCAGGACGGCCACCTGCTCGGGAAAGGCGCGCAGATAGTCGGCGGCGCGGGCGATCCCCGCCGCACCACCCGCGCAGCCGAGGCCGAAGATCGGCGTGCGCCGGATATCCGGGCGCAGGGCCAGCCGGTTGACCAGGCGGGCGTCGATGCTGGGGGTTGCGATGCCCGTCGTGGTGACGAAGAAGAGGTGGTCAATGTCGCGGGGCGCAAGAGCGGC
>JAZDGE010000116.1:0-2355 GCA_043807175.1 Acidobacteriota bacterium | reverse complement strand
AGAACATACGTCGTTGCCGCCGTATGCATCGGATATGCTAGCCCTCCGAACCGGGCAACTGAGGGCACGGGGACTTTCACCCCGCAAGACTCTCGGCCGTGTCGGCCGCTCCGATAGGAATTTCCTTTCTCACCATGGGCCAGTATGCCCGTGGCCAGGGCATGGTCAAGGGCGTGAGAGGGCGCTCATCGGGAGACGCGGGGCGGACGGGTGCGACCCTGGCTGGCGGCGGAGGTGCGGAGCTCGGCGGAGCCTTGCCCGGCAGGCCTGCCGGGCGGGGCGCCGCCGAGCCGCGAGCGAGCGCAAGCGGCCAGTCGCCTCCAGTCAGGCGGCGGCGCTGCCGCCCCGGGGCGGGGCGCGGGGATCGACCGATCCTGCCCCGAGATGCCGCAGGATCGTGTGAACGACACGGCTCGGGTACCACCTCCAGCGTTATTGACACAACTTGCGCGGTTCGACCGACCTTGGCTCGACGCGAGCCAGGTAGCGTCAGGCAGGGAACGTCGTCGAGGCGATGGGTGAGGTTGCGTGGTCTCGCACGACACGGTTCGAGACAGCGCCCTTTGGCGCCTGGCGACGCAGTAACGCCAATAGCCGTCGACGTGGTACGCGACCCATCGGCGAGCTGCGGCAACGCCGCAGATCGCCCCGAGGCGCCGTAGCATGCGCCGGTCTTGACTGAGGACCCGCCGAGGAGCATGATGGGTGCGGATCGATCGATTGATCGATTGGAGGTCACCATGGACAGGGCCGTGAGTGCGACAGAGGCGCGGGTCCACTTCGGCGAAATGCTCGACGAGGTGGAGCGTAGCGACGGGCCAATCGTCATCTCTCGGGCGGGGCGACCCGTGGCGGTGGTGCTCTCTTTCGACTCCTACCAGTGGCTGGCCGAGAGGCAACGCAGCGCCACCATGACCCGGGCCCTCGAAGAGGCGGTCGCCGTTCGTGAGCTGACCGCTACCGAATACGGCGCCACCAGCGGGCTCTCCATCGACGAGGCGCTCGCCGCCGAGAGGAGGGAGCGCGATGACAGCACCTCCGGTCTGCGTTGACGCCAGCCTGGTTGTTCGCCTGCTGGTTGCCGATTCTCTCAGCGAACGCGTTGCGGCGATCTTCGCGGGATGGGCGGAGGAAGCACGAGAGCTGGTCGCGCCAGGCCTGCTGCGCTACGAGGTGGTCAATGCCGCTCACCGACTGGTGCGAGCCGGCCGCCTGCGCCCCGAGACGGGCGAGCGTGTCGTGGCGGCCGCCCTGGCCCTCCCAATCACCCTCGTCGACGGCGCCGAGCTGCTTCAGCGAGCATTTGCCCTGGCCCAGGTGTTGGCGCTGCCGTCGGCATACGACGCCCACTACCTGGCGGTGGCGGAAGCGCACGGCTGCGAACTCTGGACCGCTGACACGAAGCTCGCGAAAGCCACCAGCGAGCTGTCTCCTCGCATTCGCCTCGTGGAGTAGCCTCGGAACTCTGCGAGCGCCCGATCCTCGGCTTGCGCGAGCAGCTCGGGAAGCTCAGGACACGACACGGCGAAGCCACTTGATCGCTCAGGCGTCAGAACGGTTGTATCTTTCTCGCGGGGCTGGCCATTCAACCATGAACCACGATCCACGAAACACGCCCCGGGCGGGGCTCTGATTGCTGACTACTGACCACGACCCACGCCTCTTCCCTTCTCCTCGGTTCCCGTTCTCCGGCCCCCTGTCCCCTACGTCTTGTAAATCTGCTGCGCGCGCAGGGTCTTGATACGGTCTCTCAATTGGGCCGCCTGCTCGAACTCCAGGCGCTTGGCGGCCGCCTTCATCTCGCGCTCGAGGTCGGCGATCAGCTTGGCGAGCGAGGCGCCGTCGCGGATCTCCTCCTCGCCCACCCGTGGCGGCATGAACGCCGCGTCGTGGTAGTCGAGGTTGGACAGTTGCAGCAGCGGCGAGGCGATGTCCTTGATGATCGTGCGTGGCTCGATGCCGTGCTCCTGGTTGTACGCCGCCTGGATCGCCCGCCGGCGCTCGGTCTCGTCGATCGCCTTGCGCATCGAGTCGGTCATGCGGTCGGCGTAGAGGATGACGGTGCCGTGGAGGTTGCGGGCGGCCCGGCCCATCGTCTGGATGAGCGAGGTCGCCGAGCGCAGGTAGCCCTCCTTGTCGGCATCGAGAATGGCCACCAGCGAGACCTCAGGGAGATCGAGCCCCTCACGCAGCAGGTTGATCCCCACCAGGACGTCGAACGCGCCCCGGCGCAGATCGGCGAGGATCACGGTGCGCTCCAGCGTTTCTACCTCTGAGTGCAGGTAGCGCACCCGAATCCCCAGCTCCGCGAGGTACTGGGTGAGGTCCTCGGCCATCCGCTTGGTGAGGACGGTG
>JAZDGE010000115.1:0-3432 GCA_043807175.1 Acidobacteriota bacterium | reverse complement strand
GTGACGGTGCGGGACCGAGCAGGCGAGCTGGTCGGTATCGGCGTCGCGCTGATTGCCGCGCCCCGCGCCCGAACCGCCACAATTGGCCCGCGCATGGTGCTCGCCGAGCTTGAGAGCCCGGCGATGGCGTGATAAGCTACGTTTCCCCTTCGCCATTCGGGGGAACTTGTGGAGCAAGGAAGATGAACGAACGCGAGTACGTTGCCAGCAAGGACAACATCATCGGGGAATTCAAGCGCCACGAGCATGATACGGGCTCGCCAGAGGTGCAGGTCGCCCTCATTACCAAGCGCATTGAGTACCTCACACAGCACTTCAAGCTTCACGCCAAGGACCATCACTCGCGTCGCGGGCTGCTGATGCTGGTTGGCCAGCGGCGGCGTCTTTTGGAGTACCTGCGGGGCAAGGACGTGAAGCGTTATCGCACCCTCATCGAGCGGCTCGGGCTGCGCCGCTAGAGGAGCTTGCGACGATCTCGGTGGGACTAGCCCGCATTTCTCACCGCGGTCCGTAGCGAGAGCGCTGAGAGTGCGTCAGATCGGGCCGAACGTAGCGAGAAGCGACGCAGGCGTACTAGAACAGTACGTCGAGGAGCGACGAGTGAGTACGGCCCGAGATGGCGTGCTATCGGCGCTCGCAGTAGGACAAGCGGTGAGAAATGCGGGCTAGGGTTCACTTTCCCACGCCCAGACTGCGCGGCTGGCAGCCGCGCGTTGAAAAGTCACAGCTCGACGTCGACGACAGGGGCCGGCCGGCAGGCGTGCTCTCCAGCTTCCTTCGCCCAGCGGGGAACGCCGTCTGCTTACGGCCAGGGGCTAGAGCTGAGGATGTGCCTGGCCACGGCACGCGCGCAGTGCGCGGGAGGAGTACATGGAGTTCTTGGAGAACGTTGATATCGATTCACGAGCGATCGAGCTGTCCACCGGCAAGCTCGCCAAGCAGGCGCACGGCGCCTGTGTGGTGCGCCAGGGCGAAACCGTCGTGCTGGTCACTGCCTGCTTCGAGAAGAGCCGGCGGGAGAACGAGGACTTTCTTCCCTTGACGGTGGACTATCGCGAGTTCACCTACGCCGGTGGCCGGATCCCCGGCGGCTGGTTCAAGCGCGAAGGCCGCCCGACGGAGAAGGAGATCCTTACCTCGAGGCTGATCGACCGGCCCCTGCGGCCGCTCTTTCCCAAGGGCTACACCGACGAGACGCAGATCGTTGCCAGCGTCCTCTCCGCCGATGGCGCCAACGATGCCGACGTGCTGTCGATCAACGGCGCCTCCGCGGCGTTGATGATCTCGGGCTGCCCGTACTTCACACCGGTTGGTGCGGTTCGCGTCGGGCTCATCGGCGAGGAGCTGGTCGTCAATCCGACCCACCAGCAGCGCGCCGAGGCGCGCCTCGAGATCGTGGTCGCCGGCACCGAGGACGCCCTCGTGATGGTCGAGGCAGGCGCCCAGGAGGTCAGCGAGAGCCAGCTTCTCGATGCCCTTGACGTCGCCCACCGGGCAATTCGCGAGCTGATTGCCGCCCAGCGCCGCTTGCAGGCGATCGCCGGCAAGCCCAAGCCGGAGTGGACGCCACCGCCGTCCCCCTGGTCGGAGGAGCTGGCCCGGGCGGTTCGCGAGCGGTTCTCGGCGCCCCTCGATGCGGCCTTGCGAGTTCGCGGCAAGCTTGCCCAGTACACTGCGATCGACGCCGTCGAGGAGGACGCCGCCGCCGCCTTCGGCGAGGAGGAGCAGCCGGAGCGCGAGCGCCATGTGCGCGCCATCTTCCACGAGATGGTCAAGGACCAGTTCCGGCAGGCGGTACTGGAGCGCGAGGAGCGCCTGGATGGGCGCGCCCTCGACGAGATCCGCCTGGTTACCTGCGAGGTCGGCCTGCTGCCGCGCACCCACGGCTCGGCGCTGTTCACCCGCGGTGAGACGCAGGCGCTCGTCACCTGCACACTCGGCACCTCCGACAACATCCAGATCATCGAGGCGCTGGAAGGCGACTCCAAGAATCGCTTCATGCTCCACTACAACTTCCCGCCCTATTCGGTGGGCGAGGTCAAGTTCCTTCGCGGCCCCGGCCGCCGCGAGATCGGCCATGGCAACCTGGCGCGCCGCGCGCTCACGCGCGTAGTCCCCAAGGAGGACACCTTCCCGTACATCATGCGGGTGGTCTCCGACATCCTGGAGTCCAACGGCTCCTCGTCGATGGCCACGGTGTGCGGCGGAACACTGGCGTTGATGGACGCCGGGGTGCCGATCGCGGCGCCGGTAGCCGGCATCGCCATGGGCCTGGTTTCCGACGGCAAGCGCTTCATCGTCCTCACCGACATCGCCGGCCAAGAGGACCATTACGGCGACATGGACTTCAAGGTGGCCGGCACCCGCGCCGGCGTGACCGCGCTGCAGATGGACATCAAGGTGGGTGGCCTGTCACGCGAGGTGATGGAGCGCGCCCTCGAGCAGGCGCGCCGCGCCCGGCTGCAACTGCTCGACACCATGGCCGGCGCACTCACCGCCCCCCGCGAGGATATCTCGGCCTATGCCCCGCGCATCATCACCATGCACATCCACCCGGACAAGATCCGCGACGTGATCGGACCAGGCGGCAAGACGATCCGGGCAATCTGCGAGCAGACCGGCGCCAAGATCAATGTCGAGGACGACGGCCGGATCGAGATCGCCACCGCGGACGGCGAGGCGGCTCAGCGCACGGTGCAGATCATCGAGGGCCTCACCCGCGCGCCGCAGATGGGCGAGATTTTCGAGGGGACAGTCAAGCGGATCGAGCCGTTCGGCGCTTTCGTCGAGATCCTGCCCAACCAGGATGGCCTCCTGCACATCTCCGAGATCGCCTGGGAGCGCACGCGCGAGGTGGGCGACGTGCTCAAGCTGGGCGACAAGCTCAAGGTGAAGATCATCGGCATCGACGCCAACGATCGCATCAAGCTGTCGCGCCGCGCGCTCCTCCCGCCGCCCCCGCGTCCCGAGGGCGAGGAGGGGCAGGAGGCTGGCGGCGGCGAGGGCGGCGAGCGGCCGTACCACCACCCCGAAGGCGACCGCGATCGGCGCCCGCACGGCGAACGGCGCGGCGAGGGCGGACCCCGGCGCTCCTCCGGCGATCGCCACGGCGGCGGCCGCCCACCCCACAGGTAGGGGCAAAGAGTTAACTTAGCCGTCAGCCTTACCTGGACCTCGACCTGGACTTGGACCTCCAGCAGACCGCAAGCCGCCCCGAAGTGCTACGATGCCGGCAATGATCGCAGGCGATTGCCGACGGCGCCGGAGGCTTCCTGCCCAAGCCGGCCTCGGTCGAACCCCTCAAGCAGGTCATCGACGCCCGCCTCTTCCCCGCCCGTTGAAGAATCGTGGTTCGTGGTTAGTGGTTCGAGGAACCGGCGCGCCCTCGGTGCCAGGTATGACACTCTTGGAGCGACCGCCCCACGCCCTGCA
>JAZDGE010000114.1:0-3486 GCA_043807175.1 Acidobacteriota bacterium | reverse complement strand
CAGCTCACCGCCGGGTGGAGCGTCGAAGGTAAGGCGCAGCCGGTGGTGGCCGGGCTCGGCCGGTGTTGGAAGTGCCAGCCCGGTCGGGCCGATGCGTGCGAGCGGAATCTCGACTGCCTCGCCGTCATCCCAGCGCGCCAGCAACGAGCACTCACCGCGCCGCATGCCCTCCAGCCATCCCTGAAGCGTCAATTGAGCTTTGGGCGCCAGGTTGAGCGGCACCTCCACACCTTCCTCGCTCGCCACCCGCCAGCCCGCGCGGTGGGTGAAGCGGGAGAAGGTACCCTCCGGCGGCTCCGGAGCGCCTCCGAGCCGGGCCACCTGCGGCTCCTCGATCTCCACCACGAGGTCCAGCCGCTCGTGCAGGGTGACAACCAGCGCCGCCGCCGCGCCCAGCCACAACCCCACGCCGACACGAGCCAGGGCTCGCGCCAGCGGTGCGCGGTTGCGCGTGGCCAGCACGAGCAGCAGGGCGGCGCCCGCCAGCACCGCGGGAACCACCACTGACGCCGACGCCAGGTGCAAGAACGAGGGAAACAAATGGCGCGCCCCGGCGGCGAAGCGGCGCGCCAGGGCGTCGGCGAGCCAGTAGCCGCCGTCGCCGGGGTTGATCGAGAAATGGGGCCGCGAGAGCAGCACCCACCAGGACAGCAGGCTCGGCGGCAGCACGAGCACGAGCAGGCCCCGCCAGCACCGTGCCTGCTTGAGCAGCATCGCGCCGGCCAGCGCCAACGCCGGCAGCGCGGGCACGAGGTAACGAGCGGGCGGCGCACCGCCACCGTACCATTCCAGCGAGTGGAGGAGCGCCAGCACGGTGGCGGCCAAGCCAAGGAGGAGCATCCGTTCGCCGTTCTCGCCGCGCCGCCAGAGGGCCGCGATCCCAGCCAGCGACAGCAGCAGCAGAGGGGCCGTGAACGCCAGCCCGCCGGCGGGGTCGAAAGCGAGGCCGGCGAGCACGATCAGCGGCTGGCGAAGATCGTGCGGGAGGAGATCGGCGAGGCGGCGGTAGCCGAGCGGGCCGCCGAGGAACAGCCACCCGGCGGAAAGCCCAGCCCCAATCGCCAGGGCCAGGATGAGAAGCGCGCGGCGCAGCTCGCGCGGCGCCCGCTGGCGCGGGAAGTAGGCGACGACAGCGAGCGGGAAGGTGAACAGCGCCAGACGCGTCTTGACCGCGGTCACGAGGGCGGCGAGCAGGGGGATTAGCACGCGGTTGCGTGGCCGCGCCACCAGCACTACGAGCGCGGCTGCGGCGACAAGCGCGCCCAGCACCTCGACCCAGATCTGGGTGGCGAAGGTCGCCAGCGGGTAGGTGAGAACGAGGGCGAAGGTGAGGATGTGCACGCGGCTGGCAGGCAGGCCGAGCAGCGCCGCTCGCCGCGCCACCAGCGCCACCAGGCCGGCGGCCGCGAGCGCGAGCAGGAGCAGGGCGCCGCTGCGCCCGAGCACCGAGTAGCCGGGCAGCAGCAGCATCGCGAGCACCGGCGAATGGAGGAAGATCTTGCCCGTGACGTAGATGCGATTGTAAGGGTGACCTTCGAGGTCAAGGTTGTTGGCGAGATCGAGATCCCAGTCGCGGGCCAGGGAGTCGAGGACGATGAGGTGAAACGGCTCGTCGCCGTACATCGGCGGGGTGAGCTGGGGGGTGGCGAGGGCAAATGCCATCAGGGGAACGGCCGCGGCCAGGAAGGTGCGGCGGGCGGCGAGCCACACCCTTGCTGCCGGCAGCCAGGCGGCGAGCACTGCGGCCAGTGCGACATCGATCGCGTGGCGCTCGCCGATCAAGTGCAGGGGCTCGACGGGCAACCGGGCAATCACCGCGAGCGCCGCGAGCAGCGTCCACGGGACCGCCGCCCAGGGACCGCGCCAGGTCGAGGTGGCGAGCTGCAGCAGCACTACGGTCAGAGCAGCGGCGAGCAGCCACGCGGGCAGCTCCCAACTGCGGGGCGGGGTCGCCCGCGCCGAGCCGGCGGTCGCCACCGCCCCGCCGACGGTTTCGGGGAGTGCGCGGGTGAGCACCGGCGCCACCCCGGCCGGCACCTCGAGCACGACCCGACCAGTCACCCCCCAAAAGGAGTCACGCCCGCTCCCGGTGGGACGCCATACCGGTCGCGCCGGCAGCGAGTGGGCGACGAGAGCGCGAACGGCGGCGCGCTCATGTGCCCACTCGGCGGTGTCACGGCCGACCAGCAGCGTCTCCCGGCGGCCGGCAAACTCCACCACCGCCGCGGCCGTACCGTCCGACACCGCGGCGGCGTTGGCCAGCGACATCTCGATCAGGTACGGCCGCCCGTCCGAGGCCGTCAGGGTGACCTGGCTCTGGCCCGGCTGGAAGGGAAAGCCGGCGATATCCGGCGGCGCCGGTTGGGTGGGGCCGAGCGCAAAGGTCGCGGCGAAGGTGAGCGCGCCGGCTACCCCCGGCGCCAGGCGGCTGGCGAGCACAAGGAGAAGGACGACGACCGCGGCGCCGGGCCAACCCGCATCCGGGAGCAGCCGGGAGAGGGGCAGGCCACCCCAGGCGGCGACGCCGCTTGCCACCAGAGCCCCAGCGCCAAATGCAGGGATCCAACCCACCGCCTCGACCGGGCGGCGCGGCCGCCAGCGGGTCAGCACTGCCGTGCCGGCAACCGCCAGAGCCAACTCAGCGGCCAGCAAGGGAGTGTGCTGGAGCGGCAAGGCGCCGGCCGCCAGCGCTGCCAGGACACCGGCGCCCGGGCCAAGCAGGCGCGCCACGCCCCAGGCGATGGCTCCGCCAGCAGCGAGCACCACGAGAGCGGAGGAGGCCGGCTCACCCGTAAGTCCCAGGCCCCCAGCGAGGCGCACCGCCACCGCCAGCGACGACACCACCACTGCCCCCGATGCCGGCGTTGTCCGGACCAGCGCCGCCGCGGCGGCGCCCCACGCGGCGAGCACGAGAAGCGGCGGCACCACCATCTGCCGCATGGTGGGATCGCCGACCATCGTGAGGGCAATGGCGGCGGGAAGAAGCAGCGCTTCCGCGGCCCGGCGTTGCCAGCCTGCCGGCGTCACCCAGCCGGATGGCGCGAAGGCCGTCAGCACGCTCGCCACCGCCCAGAGCAGCTCGGGCAGCGGCACGGCGCCGGCGGCGGCGAGCGCGGCGGCGAGCGCCACGAAGCCGAGCGGGGCGCCAAGGGAGAGCAGGCGCGCTTGCAGCACGCCCGGAGTATAGCTGGCGAGTTGACTGGCGGCAGCGCGGCATCAACAATGGCCGCTTCGGAGGACCCGATGCTGGCGAGGGAGCTGTGGCGCAACCAAACCGACCGCGTGCGAGGCGCCCTGGCGGCCAGGCGCAGCGACGCACCGCTTTCTGACCTGCTGGTGGCTGACGCCAGTTGGCGCGAGGCGCAGGCCGAGCTCGAGGCGCTGAACGGGGAGCGAAACCGTGGCTCCAAGGAGGTCGGGAAGCTGTTCGCGGCGGGGCAGCGCGAGCGAGGCGAGACGCTGCGCGCCCGCATGGCCGCGCTGGGA
>JAZDGE010000113.1:0-7849 GCA_043807175.1 Acidobacteriota bacterium | reverse complement strand
CTTTGGCGCCGCGATCGCCGCGGCTCTTGCCGGCCTCCGGTGAGGTGGCGCCGGGCGAGCCCGGACGAGCGCCAGGTTGCCATCCTGTGGGGCGTCGCGGCGGCCTTGGCGCTGGTCTTGCGGCCGCTCTGGCTGGCGATCGCCCCCCTTCTCCCGGCCTGCCCGTTTCGCTCCCTGACCGGCGTCCCGTGCGTGTCGTGCGGAAGCACGCATGCCGCGCTCGCCCTCCTCGACGGCCGGCTCGGCGCGGCGCTCGCATTCAACCCGCTCGCCGCTGCCGCGGCACTGGCGTTTCTCGCCGGCGGCCTGACCGCCCCCTTTTGGGCGTTGCTGCGGCTCCGGTTGCCGCCGCTTCCCGCTTGCCTGTCACCCTGGGCGCGGGTCTCGATCGTACTGGCGCTGGTCGCAGACTGGGTCTGGGTTGTCCTCACCGCGAGCTGAGCACCTTCTGGCCGGTAGGGACCGAACCCCAGACCCCTGCCGTCTCAGGCAGGAGGGGGCCGGACCCCGGACCACGCCTTTTCCCCGGGCGGGGCCGGTCCCCGGTCCCCGGTCAGCTGCTTCTTGGGCGGGCGGGGGCCGGACCCCGGGCCCCGGACCCCGGTCCCCTGCTTCTTGGGCGGGCGGGGGCCGGACCCCGGACCCCGGGCCCCGGACCCCGGTCTTATGAGGTGCGTGAGCCAGGCTTGGTGACGGGCGAGCCGACAGCGCACAGGGGGCAGGACTCCGGCGCGTAGGTGGGGACCTCGACCGTGAGCAGCGCCGAGTAGGGCAGCGGCGCGAAGGGGTTCTCCTCGCCGGAGCGATTCACGAGCGAGCCCACCGCGACCACCACGCCACCCTGCTGGCGCACCACCTCCATCACCTCGCGGGTCGAGCCGCCGGTGGTGACCACATCCTCGACGACCAGCACCCGCCAGCCGGGCTGGAGGCCGAATCCCCGGCGCAGTTGCATCACGCCGTCAGCGCGCTCGGCAAAGAAGAAAGGAACGCCCAGCGCGCGCGCCACCTCGTGACCGATGATCACCCCACCGAGGGCGGGCGAGACCACGAGCTGGACGCTGCAGCCGCGCAGCCTGGCGGCGAGCTGCCTGCCGGCGGCCTCGGCGCGGGCCGGATCGGCGAGGTAGCGCGCGCACTGCAAATAGCGCGGCGAGTGCAACCCGGACGACAGCTTGAAGTGGCCATCGAGCAGGGCGCCCGTAGCCTTCATCTCGTCAAGGGTGATCCCACCCATCATTCCTCCCGGCGCAGCCCATAGGCTTCGATTTTCTTGTAAAGGTTCGAGCGCGGGGTTGCAAGCGCGCGCGCCGTGGCCGCCACGTTCCAGTGGTTTCGCTGCAGTTGCCGCTGCAGGTAGACGCGCTCCGAGCGCTCCTGAAACTCCGCCAGCGTGGCCGCGGCAAACACGCCCTCGAGCTCGGGGTCGCCGCCGCCGCCACCAACCGAGAGCAGGCTCACCGATTTGATCTCGTCCTCAAGCTGCATGATCACCGCCCGCTCGACGACGTTCTTCAGCTCGCGCACATTGCCCGGCCAGGAGTACGCGGCGAGCTGTGCAAGTGCGGTTTCGCTCCAACGTTTGCTTCGCCGGTTGTACTCCACGCAGGCCTGCTCGGTGAAGTGGTCGATCAGAAAGGGAATGTCTTCAGGATGGGAGCGCAGTGGCGGGGTGCGCAAGAAAACCACCGCGAGCCGGAAAAACAGGTCTTCGCGGAAGCGGCCGGCCTTCACCTCGGCCGGCAGGTCCTTGTTGCTGGCGGCGATGACCCGCACGTCTACATGCCCAACCACTCCCGCCCCGACCGGCTCGACCTCCCCATCCTGCAGCACCCGCAACACCTTGGCCTGGGTGCGCAGCGACATGTCGCCCACCTCGTCAAGAAAGATCGTGCCCCGGTTGGCCTGCACGAACTTCCCGACCTGCTTGCGCACCGCCCCGGTGAAGGCCCCCTTCTCGTGGCCAAAGAGCTCGGACTCGATCAGCTCCTCGGGAATCGCCGCGCAGTTCACGCGCACGAACGGCTCGCGCGCCCGTTGTGAGAGGTGATGCACGCGGCGGGCAACCAGCTCCTTGCCGGTCCCCGACTCGCCGCCGATCAGCACCGTCGCGCGCGAGGGCGCCACGCGCGCAATCTCCTCCCGCAGCGCCTGGATTTCCGGTGACGAACCGAGCAGCAAGCTCGAATCCTCTCCGCCTCCCCGCAGGCGGAGGTTCTCCTCGGCCAGCCTGCCGCGGCTGACGGCGTTGCGAATCGCCAGCAGCAGCGCTGAGCGTTCCGGCGGCTTGTCGAGAAACGCGTCGGCGCCGGCGCCCAGGCATGACGAGGCGGTGAACTCATCCCCGTGGCCGGTCAGCACGACGACCGGAACGTCGACGCCGCGACTCCGGAGATTCTCGAGCATTCCGAGGCCGTCCATGCCCGGCATCTTGATGTCGAGGAGCACGGCGTGTGGAGCCTCTCGATCGATACGGTCGAGCGCCACGAACGCATCGGCTGCCTCGCTTACCCGAAAACCGGCGCTTGACAGGATCGCCCCCACCGCCAGCCGGTTTGCGGCATTGTCGTCAACCACCAGGACCCGGCCAGCAAGCTCCACGAGGGGAAGTCTACGCCACCCTTTGGAAGACTGTGGTTCGTGGCTCGTGGTTCGGCCCCCGCCCACCCAAAAGGCAGGGGTTCTCCCGTAGGCCAGACACTCTTGTCTGGCCATGCAGCAGCCAACGGCTCTGCAAGGACAGGCAAGAGTGCCTGTCCTACTTGCTTTTTCCTCTCCTGCCTCAGGCGCCCTGGTCCAGCTCGACGACGACCTTGCCGACCGAGCCACGGCCCTGGAGCAGGGCATGCGCCTCGGGCAGCCGCTCGAAAGGGAACACGGCCCCGATCACCGGCCGCAGCTCGCCCGCGAGCACCGCCTGCTCGAGCCGGGCATACCGCTGCTGCAGCTCCGGCGCCAGGTGGGGAACCAGGGAGAGATTGAAGCCCACCAAGGTGCGGCAGGGCGAGACGAGCATCGCCGGAATCACCACGCCCATCCGCACCACCTCCAGCGCGGCGCGTAGGTAGCGAACCCCGGAAGCGCCCATGGCGGTGGCAAACCCGTAGAGGATGTACCGCCCATCCGGCCGCAGGGCCCGCCAGCCGGCACGGAAGAGCTTGCCCCCGACCGAGTCGAAAACGACGTCGACGCCGGTGCGAAGGGCGTCCCGGTACTGCTCGTAGCTTGCGGTCTGATGAGCGCCCAGGCTCGAAGCCAGATCCCGCTTGGCGGGCGTCGAGGCCACCGCCAGCACCTCGGCGCCGGCCCTGACCGCCATCTGGATCGCCATCGTCCCAACCCCGCCCGCCGCCGCTGTGATCGCAACGCGCTCACCACGGCGCAGGCGCCCGACGGTGCGCAGCCCGTGGTCGGCAGTGATCCCGGTGACGGCCAGCGCCGCCGCCTCGCGGAAGCCGATTCCGTCAGGCACCCTTCGCAGGTGGGTCGCGCGCACCCGAACCAGCTCCGCGTGCCCACCGAAGATCGGCACCGCCGCCACCCGCGTGCCGGGAGGCGGCCCGCTAACTCCCTCGCCGAGGGCCGCCACCTCGCCCGCCACCTCCATGCCGACGACCACCGGCGGGCGAGGCACATTGGGATACACCCCCTGGCGGGCGGCGCAGTCGGCGAAATTGAGGCCGATCGCGCGCACCCGCACGGTCGCCTCGCCCGCTCCCGGCACCGGATCAGGCAGCTCGACCAGGCGCAGGACCCCAGGCGGTCCGTAGCGCGGCGCGACCCAGGCCCTCATTCCACCACCCACCCACCCGGGGTCCGGGGTCCGGGGTCCGGGGTCCGGGAAATCAGAGCGAGCACGAAGGTTGGGACGGTCAACATCCTGCTGCACTCGTGCAACGCGGCTCCCGCGCTTGCTCCGCCGCGCACATCAAGCCCCTGCGTCACCCGCGGCCACGAAAGGAACAATGGGGCGGGGTCCGGGGTCCGGGAACGCTTGTCCGCCTCAATAGCCGGTGCGGTTAGCATCCTGCCGCGCCCACGGAGTGCCGTTCGTGCTCCCTGGGCGACGGGCGAAGCGAGCTCTCGCTTCACCCGGTCCCCGGAGCCCGGAGCCCTGCCTTCATCCTTCGTCGCCGCTAGCGGCGGCGCGCAGAAGCGTGGGGAGCATCGGCCGCAGCTTGCTCTCGATGTCGGCCGCCACCTCCGGGTGCTCCTTGAGGAACGCCCGCGCGTTCTCACGGCCCTGGCCAAGGCGAATCTCGCCATAGGAGAGCCAGGTGCCCGACTTCGCGATGACGCGGTGCTCGAGGCCGAGATCGAGCAGCTCGCCAGCGCGCGAGATCCCTTCGCCGTAGAGGAGGTCGAACTCCGCCTGGCGGAAGGGCGCCGCGACCTTGTTCTTCACCACCTTGACCTTGGTCCGGTTGCCGACGACCTCCTCGCCCGACTTGATCGGCCCGATGCGGCGGATGTCGAGCCGCACCGAGGCGTAGAACTTCAGCGCCCGCCCACCGGTGGTGGTCTCGGGGTTGCCGAACATGACCCCGATCTTCTCCCGGATCTGGTTGATGAAGATCACGCAGGTCTTCGACTTCGAGACGATTCCGGTGAGCTTGCGCAGCGCCTGCGACATCAGCCGCGCCTGCAGGCCCATTGAAGCGTCGCCCATCTCACCCTCGAGCTCGGCGCGCGGCACCAGGGCAGCCACGGAGTCGACCACGACCACGTCCACCGAGCCAGAACGAATCAGGCTCTCGGCGATTTCCAGCGCCTGCTCGCCGTTGTCGGGCTGGGCCACGAGCAGGTCATCCACCAGCACCCCTAGCTTGCCACAGTACTCGGGGTCGAGCGCGTGCTCGGCGTCGATGAAGGCGGCAAGACCGCCGGTCTTCTGCGCCTGGGCAATGACGTGCAGCGCCAGCGAGGTCTTCCCCGACGATTCCGGGCCGAATATCTCGATCACCCGCCCGCGCGGCACGCCGCCCACGCCAAGCGCCGCATCCAGCCCCAGCGATCCGGTGGGGATGATGTTGACGCCCACCGCCTCGTGCTGGCCGAGGCGCATGATCGCTCCCTTGCCGAACCGCCGCTCGATTTGTGCGACAGCGGTCTCCAATGCCTTGAGCTTCTCTTGCGTTGCCTCAGACATGACGACTCCTCCCCGTGGGGATCTGGCGTGGATGGGTTGGCCCGCGGGCCACGTCTGAATCCTAGGCTTGAGCCAACCGGGAGTCAAGGGCTGGCGGCCGCTAGGGAAGCTGACAGCCGACAGCTCACAGCCGACAGCACCCCCGCCCACCCAATTCGAGACGGACGCGCGAGTAGAGCCACTCGCAGCATTCCGTAGCTGTCAGCTTCCCCGGGCGGGCGGGGGTCAGGCGTGCGCCTCGCCCTCGGGCGTGAACCGGTAGCCGACCCCGCGCACCGAGTGAATAAATTTCGGCCGCCGCGGGTCGGGCTCGAAGTAACGCCGCAGGCGGACGATGAAGTTGTCGATGGTGCGCGACGAGGAGCCGTACTTGTAGCCCCACACCCGCTCGAGAATGAGCTCACGCGACACCACCTGGCCCTGGCGCTCGACGAGGAGCTTCGCCAGCATGCACTCCTTTTCGGTGAGCTGAATCTCGCCGCGCGCGCCCCGGGCCCGGAAGGTGCGGAAGTTCACCTCGTTGTCACCGAATCGGAAGACGCCTCGCTCCGCGATCGGCGTCTGGTACCACTCCTGGCGGCGGAGGATGCCGCGGATGCGGAGCACCAGCTCCTCGAGCAGAAACGGTTTGGTCATGTAGTCATCGCCGCCGTGGCGCAGCCCGGCCAGGCGATCGGCGTCGGTGTTGCGCGCGGTCAGAAACAACACCGGCATGCGGTTGCCCGACTCGCGGAGCCGCTCGCAGACGTCGAAGCCCGAGATCCCCGGCAGCATGATGTCGAGCACGATGAGGTCATAGTCCTCCGCGCCGACGCGCTCGAGCGCCGCCTCGCCATCCCCGACCACGGTCGTGCCGTATCCCTCGAACTTCAGATTGTGGGCCAGAGCTTCGGCCAGGTGCTTTTCATCTTCGACGATCAGGATCTTGCTTGGCATCTCTCACCTCGATTCTGGTTTGTCCCCACCCACCCAAACGGCCTTCTGTTGTTAGCTATCAGCTATCAGCTATCAGCTATCAGCTATCAGCTATTAGCCTTTAGCTCCACCACCCACCCAGAAGCAGCAACTGCCTCCACCACCCACCCAGAAGCGGCAACCGCCTTCCGACTTTCAGCCCCACCGGCCCGAAAGACCGCGATCGACATCCAGCTCCAACTGCCGGCACCCGAACTCAACCTCATCAGCACCTCTCCGAACCGGTGCGCCGAGGGGGCGCTGAAATATGAGAACATCCTACTCCGAAAAATCTTCCTCCGGCGCCAGGCTCGCTCCCGGCAACACGAGCCGGAAAACCGAGCCCTTCCCGCGCCCTGCGCTGGACGCCACCAGCTTGCCGCCGTGCGCCACGACGATCTCCCGCGCAACATAAAGCCCAATCCCGGTACCGGGTGTGCGCCGTGTCACCTCGTCGGAGGCCCGGTAGAAGGGACGAAAGATGGCCTCGACCTCGGCCGCGGTGATGCCCACCCCGTCATCCTCGACCTCGATCACCGCCTCGCCACGGTCGAGCGCCAGCCGTATCTGCACCCGCGGAGGGCTCCCCTGGGCGTACTTGAGCGCGTTCTCCACCAGGTTGGAGATGACGATCGACAGCGCCTCCGGGTCGATTGGCGCCATGATGCCCAGCGGAACATCCGTATCGAGTCTTACCCCGCGCGCCGTCGCATGGCGCTCGGCCGCCGCCACCTCATCCTCGACCAGTTGCGAGAGGTCGCCAAGCCCGATCCGCAGCCGGTGCGCCCCCCCGGCGTAGCGCGTCACCTCGAGCACCTTCTGCACCAACGACGAGAGCCGTTCAACGTCGGCCAGCGCGTTCGAGAGGAAGCGCCGGCTTCCCTCGGCGTCGACGCGTCCGCGCAGCACCGTCTCGAGCGCCAGGCGGATTCCCGCCAGCGGCGTCTTCAGCTCATGGGTAATGGCGGAGACGAAGTTCTCATGCTGCCGCTCCCGCGCCCCCTCGCGGCGCAGAACCCGCCAAAGCAGGATCACTACTCCCACCATGCCGGCAAGGAAGACCAAGCCCTCGGCCACGACCATCACCACCCGGCGGCGATAGCGAAGGAGCACCTCGTTCCATTTGGAAGCGTCGGGAGCGACCGCCTGTCGATCGAACGGCGAGGGCAGGAGCACCCGCGGCAGCTCCAACGCCATCGACCGGCGATCCAGGAGGCGCAGCGTTGGATCGATCGCCGATAACCAGCGGCGGCCCGCCTCCGGGTCGAGAAAGGCGAGCACATGGCGGCCGCCGCCGAGCGGCCAGGCGAGCGCCGGCCGCGACTCGACCTCGACCCAGCCCACCTCGCCGCCCAGGTTCTCGTCGACCACTCGCACCTCGGGAAAGGGATCGCCGGTCGGCGGAATCACCCCGGCAGGCAGCCGCATGATCCGCCAGGCCGCCTGCTCGGCTCGCTCCTGAAGGCGCAGCGCCGCCACCTCCGCGCGGGTCTCGATCAGGGCGCGCTCGAGCTCGAGACGCTCGCGGTTCTCCCGCAACGAGTAGAGCACCGACCAGGTGAACTGCGCATTCAGCAGGACCGCCACCGCCACCGTCACAACGAGGTGTCCGAAACCCAGGCGAACCGCATGACTCACGCCACGAGTATAAGGGCATGTCTCGGGAATTGCACAACTAACTGCGGGGATGGGGTTAGCCACTTACTCCTGAGGAACTTCGAAAATTCGAGGCAAAGCACCGACGCA
>JAZDGE010000112.1:0-2526 GCA_043807175.1 Acidobacteriota bacterium | reverse complement strand
GCTCGCCCACCAGCAGGGGGAGGACGAGCCGGCTATGCCCGCCCGCCTCCTCGCCTTCCCGGACGGCGAGCGGCGCATGACCAACCTGCTGCACCTGGCCGAGTTGCTCCACGTCGCCTCGATCCAGGAGCACCTGGGCGTCTCCGGGCTGTTGCGCTGGTTCGACCGCGCCCGCGCCGGCGCCGCCGTGGACTCCGAGGCGGCCCAGTTGCGGTTGGAAAGCGACGAACGCGCGGTGAAGCTGATCACCATCCACAAGAGCAAGGGCCTGGAGTTCAACGCGGTCTATTGCCCCTTTCTCTGGGAAAATAGTCGCGCGGACGAGGATCTGGTCCGCTGCCATGACCCCGACGACGGCGACCGGCTCAAGCTCGATCTCGGCTCGGAGGACCTCGCCCGCTGCAAAAAGCTGGCGGCTCAGGAGGCCCTGGCCGAAAGCCTGCGCCTGTGCTACGTGGCCCTCACCCGCGCCCGCCGCCTCTGCTTCGTCGTCTGGGGCGCCTTCAAGGATTGCGAGCCGTCGCCGCTGGGCTATCTCTTGCATGGGCTCGCGGGCGAGGCCGGCGAGCAAGATGCGGCCGGACGCCCCGGCGGCGCGAGCGACGACGAATTGCGCGCCGACCTCGCGCGCGTGGCCGCGCTCTCCAAGGGCGGCCTCGCGGTCAGCGATCTCGCGCCCGGCGCCCCAAGAGGTCCTCGCCCCGCGCCGCGGGAGGAGCAGCGGGTTGCGCTCGACTGCCGCGAACCCACCCGCCGGTTGGGCCGCCTCCGCCGCTCGTCGAGCGTCTCGGACCTGGCCTCCCATGGGAGGTCGAGCAGCCCCGAAGCAACCGAGGGCCGCGACCGAGACGAAGTAATCATCCCCCCCGCCGGCCCGGAAGCCGGTCCCGCCGAGCCCCAAAGCGAGCGCGTTTTCCTGGCCGATTTCCCGCGCGGGCCGGACGCCGGCACTTGCTTGCACTCGCTGCTCGAAAGGCTGGACTTCACCCGGCCGGGATCAGCCGACCTCGCCGAACAAGCGGCGCTGGCCCTGCGCGAACACGGCCTGGACGAGCGCGCTCACCACGGCCCGCTCTGCCGGGCCGTGCGCGAGATCCTGAAAGCTCGGCTCGATCCCGCCGAACCCGACCTGCGCCTCGGCGCCATCGCAAAAGAAAAGAGCCTCCGTGAACTGGGCTTCGTCTTTCCCGCCGCCACCGCGCGGACCGATTCGGAGTTCACCGCCAAGCGGCTGGCGGCCGCCCTGGCCCGGCGCGAGTCGCCGCCCTGGCCCGACGGCTATCCCGAGCAGTTGGCCCGCCTCGGCTTCGAGCCGTTGCGCGGCTTCCTCAGGGGGTTTATCGACCTGGCCTTCGAGTACCAAGGCCGCTGGCGCATCGCCGATTACAAATCGAACTTCCTCGGCCCGCGCGCCGGCGACGACGGGCCCGAGGCCCTGCGCCGGGAGATGGCGGCTCACCATTATTTCCTACAGTACCATATTTACCTGGTGGCCCTGCACCGCTGGCTCGGTCTGCGGCTGCCGGGCTACGACTACGACGAGCACTTCGGCGGCGTCTATTACCTGTTTCTGCGGGGCCTGTCGGCGGGCGGGCCGGCGGGCCGGGGCGTGTTTTTCGACCGGCCTCCCAAGGCTGAAGTCGAGGCCCTTTCGAGGCTCTTCGGCGGCGTCAAGGAGTCAGGAGGCGGCCGATGACCCAGCCGCTCCAAGCCTTGCGGGTCGCGGGTTTGCTCTCGCCGCTGGACGTGCACCTGGCCCGCGCCCTCGGCCGGCTGGCGGGCGAGAGCGACCCCGACGTCCTGCTCGCCGCCGCCCTGGTCAGCCGGCAGACGGCGCAAGGGGACGTCTGCCTCGACCTCAAGGCCGTTGGCGGGGCGCCGCTACAGCGCCCCGAGGGCGGCCCGACCGCCTGGCTTTGCCCCGAGGCCGGCCCCTGGATCGAGAAGCTCGCCCGCAGCCCGCTGGTCTCTGGCAGCGGCGGCTTCACGCCGCTCGTGCTCGACGCCGGCGGGAGGCTCTATCTCGGCCGCTACTACCGCTATCAGCAGCGCCTCGCCGCGGCCATCCGCGAGCGCGCCCGCGCCGAGACCGCCGGCATTGACGAGGCACGGCTCGCCGATGGGTTGCGCCGCCTCTTCCCAGACCCGCACGTTTCGCTGGGCCGCGAGGCCGAAAGCGGCGTGGGCCGGCAAAGGCTGGCCGCGCTCACCGCCGTCCTGCGCCGCCTCGCGGTCATCTCCGGCGGGCCGGGGACGGGCAAGACCTCGACCGCGGTCCGCATCCTGGCGCTCTTGATCGAGCAGGCGCGCGCCTCGGGCGGCAAACTCCCGCGCATCCTGATGCTCGCGCCGACCGGCAAGGCGGCGGCGCGCCTGATCCAGGCGGTGCGCCAGGCGAAAAGCGGCGCATGCGCCCCGCCGCTCGATTGCCCGCCCGAGACGCTGCGGGCCATCCCGGAGCAGGCGGCCACCATCCATCGCGCGCTCGCGCCTCTACCCGACAACCCGACGCGCTTCCGCCACCAC
>JAZDGE010000111.1:0-6516 GCA_043807175.1 Acidobacteriota bacterium | reverse complement strand
AAACGGGGGGCGATGCGCGGGCGTGGATCGACGCGGCGACTGGCAGCCTCACTCGCGCCCTTGAGCTCAATCCCAACCTGGCTGACGAGGCCTACACCAATCTCAGCGAGGCCAATGAGCTGCTGGCTCGCCTGGAGATGGAGGCGCGGCGGGCGCCCACGAGCTACCTCGATCGGGCGAGGGCGAACCTCGAGACCGGCCTGCGTCTCAAAGCCACCAGCGTGCCGCTGCTCCAGCGCCGTGCACTCGTCGAGCTGGCGGCGGCGCAGTGGGCGATCGAGACGGGGCGTTCACCCGAGCGGCCTCTGGCCGAGGCGCAGGGAGCGCTGGCGCGCGCGCTCGAGGTCAACCCCCGCCATGCCGGCCTCCACCTCACGCAGGCCGAGCTCTACCGCTGGCGCGGCGAGTGGCGCCTGGCCACAGGTGGTTCACCGGCCGCGGAGGCGCGCTCCGGCCTGGAGGCCGTGCGCCGGTCACTGGCGATCAACCCAAGCAACGCGCGGGCGGTGGCGATGGAAGGCGTGTTGCACCTGCTGGCCGCTCGTGATCCTGCCGCCAGTGACACGGTTGAATCGGCAAAAGCCGCGGCCGAGCGGCTCACCCGCGCGCTCACCCTCAACGGCTTTCTCAAAAGGGAATACGCTCAGTCCCTTGCCGGCGCCCACCGACTTGCCGGCGGGCTGGAGTAATCACAATCACCCGTTGCGGTTGTTGGCCCGCTGCAGACGGGGCAGATGAAGAGTGATACCATTTTTGCACCAGTCGTAAAGTAATCCTGATCATCCCGAGCACTGCTGCGCCGCTTGGCTGCGGTGACTTCGGAATCTTCATGGACCGTGGCACACCGCCACGTTTGATGGCGAATTCGTGTGAAAGCTGAAAGCTCTCAGTTCGCAGCTCAGCCGGTTGCTTGCGGGCGGGAGGGGGACGGAGCCGTGCGCCCTGCGCCCGTTTCTAGCCCCGTTGGCGCAGGCCCCAGCGCGCAGCGAGGTCGGCGACATCGAGCAGCGACAGGACCGGGACGCCGCGCTCGGCGAAGCGTGCGATGACGCCTCGCTCGCGCGAGAGATCGAAGGGTTGGGCGGGAAGAAAACCACCGTCCACCCGCAGCACCGCAGCCGAGCGGCCAAGGCTGGCCTGGGTGCCACCGACGTTGATATAGAGGGCGATCCTGCCGGGGGCTGCGCGGCGCTCGAAAAGGTCCATGCGGGCGTTGATCGCCGTTTCGAGATCGCAGTCAGCCGGCGCGCTCGCGGCAAGTGAGCGTGCGGCATTTACCTGAAGAGCCCGCGCGAGGGTTCGTGCCTCACGGGCGAGATCAAGGCCACAGTCGCCTGCACCGCCGATTGTGACCGCAACAGAAGCGGCCTGAAGCAGATGGCAGGCCGTCAGGCGCACCTCGATCTCCGGCCAGGTAAAGCCGGGTTGGTTGGCGCCCCAGGTCGACGCGGTCACCGAGGAGACGGCCACCAGGTCGAGCTCGAGCGCCTGACAGGCAGCCATGACCGCCAGGTTCAACCCGGGGAACGAGCCCGAAAAGCCGGCAGCTACGGTATCTCCGGCGCGCAGGCCGGCGCCGTGGAGACGACGGGTCAGCTCCGCCGCCCAGGCCGGGCTGGCGGCCAGAATCTTCGCGTCGAGGGAGCCGAGCGTGGTCACCAGGGGCGTAAGCTCGGCGCCAACCAGGCCCGCGTCGGCTGCCGGAACGCCGGGCGCGGGCTCGATGCCAGAGGCGAGCTTGGCGGCGGCGAGGTGCTCCTTTGCCAGACGCATCGTTTCTGCCGCGGCGGCGGCGCGGAGGTCGAGCCTCGGGCCGGCGGCTTCGCCAGGCTTCGGTGCCTGGAGGCGGTCGGCTGAGCGCTCGATCAGACTGGCCACGCCAATTGCACTCGCGGTCAGAGCCAGCAGGACAGGAATGCCGAACGTGAAGCGGCCGCCGCGGGGCCGGTACGGGCGGCCGCCGGCCCGATTTACCGCCGCGCCGCGCCCGCGCAAGATCATCCCGCCCAGCCGAAAACGAGTAGCAAGACGATTCGCACCAGTGCCGCCACCAGCAGGGTCGTCGCCGCAGTCGGCAGGAAGCCCTGGTTGAGCGCCTCGCTGGCGATCAGGCCGGGAACGATGTAGCCGATCACGCGCAGGTCGAGCGGCTGCGGCGGGAGGTTGAGCAGCCCCTGCTCGAAGGCGGCGTTGATGAGAAAGCCAGCGATCACGGTGACCCCGAGGCGCCGGCGGCCATAAAGGACCATTACCCGTTGCAGCCCGAAGCGGACCGTGGCCCAGGTGGCCAGGGCAACGGCGAGGGTTGCGGCCAGGCGAGCTGGCTGGTTGAGGTGAAGAGCCAAGTAGCCAGGCACCACCAGGCCGGCGGCCGAGAAACCAATCAGCTCGGCAAGCAGAAGGTTGATGGCGATGCCGAGCGCGATCGCGAGCTCAACCATGCTTCGCCACCGCCAATATCGCCGCTACATCGAGGCCACGCGTGTTGCCGCAAAAGACGATGCCTCCCGTTTCGGGGGCGGCGCCGGCGAGCGCTCGCGCCAGCCTGGCGGACGGGACAAAGCGCAGGGCGGCGCCGTACAGGCGCCGGAGGCGCAACCAGACGGTCAGGGGTGGGCGGTCGCCGGTGACCATCAGGCTGCGCGCCTTCCTGAAATTGTCGCCTCCAGCGGCGAAGGCGAGCAGCCGGTTGGGCCGGTCCAGCCGGTGGTTGAAGACGACCAGAAGGCCACCGGTGGGTGCAGGGGGCCGGGAAGCCGGGCTGCTGACCTCTCCGAGGCCCGCCCCGGCGAGCAGTTGAGTGAACGACTCGGGGTCATTGGCGGCGGTGGCGTCGAGCCACAGCAGCGATCGACCGCAAATTCCGGCCGCCCCGCTGGTCGCTGCGCCCGGATCCGGCGGGGCCGCCGCCATGCCGGCGCGAGCCACGGCGTCTGGGATCCCCAGCTCGCGCGTGACCGCCAGCGCCACCGCCAGGTCCTCCGCCAGCCAGCCTGCGGGAGCCGTGGCTGCGGCCGTTCCATCGGCCGCGTCGAGGGCGGCCTCGACGACGCGAGCTCTCAAGGCGGCCGCTCGCGAGATGAGGGCCTCCGCGTGGCGGGACTCGCCGGTCACAAGCACGGCACCGCGCGGAACGGTGTTGGCGAGCGAGGCGGCGATCTCGGCTAGGGTTGGGCCCATCACCTCGGTATGATCTGTGCGGACGTTGGTGATCACCCCGATCGTAGCGCGCAAGATGTCGTGCTCGGTAGTCCACTGAAGCTCGGGACGCAGCGCCATGCACTCGACCACCACCGCGCGCACGCCCAGGCGGCGTGCCAGCAGCATGAAGCGGAGCTGCTCGCGGATGTTGGCGGGGGCGTGGCGGTGAATCGGCTGCTCGCTGCCGTCCGGCAGCAGGAGCCGAGCCGCTGTCCCGCTGGTCTTTGCCAGAGTAGGCACTCCGGCCTCACGCAGCGCCGACCAGATCAGACGAGTGACCGTCGACTTGCCGCGCGTGCCGTTGACATGGATACGAATCGGTAGCGCCGCCCGGGCCCGTGCCAGAGCGAGACGCTCGGCCGCGCCGGCGCCGGCGAGGAGCACGAGCAGCGCGCCGGTCAGCCAGAGCTCGATCGTCACTGGAGGAAGGCGCCCAGCCCCGACTTGTGCAGGTGCGAGAGCTCGGGTACATGAGTGAGGCGGATCTGACGGCGGGGAGGTGCGTTGTCGTTATAGGCGTCCAGAACCGCCAGCAACGTACTGAGCTGGACGCCCACCCGGGCTTCGAGCGGCAGCGTTGGATCACCGACGACATCGGCGTTTGCAGCCCCGTCTGCCTGGGCCGGGTTGGGAGTCTCGACGAGGAATGTGTGCGCTTTTGTGGCGTCGCCCCACTCACGGTGCGAAAGGCCGCGGAACGTCTCCGACGAGTGCTCGAGCTTCATCGGAATCCCGGCAAAGTCGAGGTTGACGACAGCGAGTGCCGCCAGATCGATGCTCCTTGGGTGAGCCACGATCATCCAGGCGAGCCGCGATCCCGGCCCGGCCTCGTGGAGGTCGAACGCGACGTCAACCGACTCGGTCTTGAGGAGTCGCACGATCGCCCAGGCGATGCGCTCTGTGAGCGTGCCATTTGGGCGGCCCGGATAGGCGCGGTCGAGGTTGCGCGCCTCGTGACCGGCGAGGCGGTCGAGCGCATGGGGGTGGCGAAACTCCGGCGGATCGGGCGCGCCCTGCAGGTCGGGCCGGGTGAGCCTCGACCCATACTTGAAGCGCCGCGCACCGCTTCCCGTGCCCAGCGTGACCCACTGCGGGCCGGGATGGACCGGATCCCTGGCGTCGACCGCGGCGTTGTTGGCGTGGGGGATGACGATTAGCCGGCCCTGCTCGACCGTGGCGCGCTCGATGAGGGCGATCGCTGCCATGACGCCGGCGATCTCGTTGGCATGGGTCCCTCCGGCGACGAAAATCGTGCCTCCAGGCTGGCGGCCTTCCAGCACGAAGACCGGCGTGTCACCGGCGGTGTTGGCGAGCCCTCCCAGGTAGGCGGAAAGGTAGGTGGCGGCGGTGACGCCCGCGCCCGGGCGGATGTCGTGCACGAACGGCATATGGAGCGGAACCTCGACCGGCACGGCGCCAGCCGATGCCATCGCAATGAGGGCGCACGCGGCAACGGCGGTGGCAGCGGGTCGCTTTCTATTGACTGAAGTGAGACATGATCTCATTTGATCAATGCCAGCCGGAGCAGCAGGGGAACGAGGACGAGCGCGCCGGTAAGCTGTTGGCCGAGAGTCCTGCCGGCCAGGATCGAGCGGACCGCCAGCAGCACGACCAACCCCGTGATGAGCTGGTAGATGTGGAGCACTTGGCAACCTCCCCCGGGCAGTCTACGCCAGCAACTTTCCGAGCGCCGGCGAGAAGATCAGCATCAGGACGGCTACGGCAACCGCCAGCAAAGCAGGGACAATGCACAGCCGCAGCACCGCCCGCCGGTCGCTCACGCCCGCGACCTGCGCCGCCAGCGTCGGAGCGAGCGCCGCGGGGAGCATCAGGTCGCCGAGTGATGCCAGCAGCGACAGCGCGCTGGTGGTCACGATCTCGTCGCGGCCGGCAAGGACAAGCAGAAAGGGCACCCCGAGCACGGAGGCGGAGCCGAAGGCAGAGACGGCGCCGAAGAGCGGAATGCTCACCGCGGCGGCGGCGACGGTCACCGAGGCCGGAGCGCCAACCATCAGGCTGACCAACCAGCCCCTCGCGCCCGTGCATGTCATCACCTGGATGAAGGCGCCCACGCCGGTGAGAATACCGAGCACTGGCAGGGCGGCGTCGGTGGCGCGGAAGAGCGAGGCCGGGATGGCAAAGCGGGGCAGCGCCAATACCGCCACGGCGGCGGCGGCGAGAAACATCAGTGGCAGCCCGAGATCGGGAATTTGACCAGGCGAGAGGCGGGGCGCGGCCATCAGCAGCGCCAGCATCAGCGGCGCCAGCAGCGCCCGCCAGACCGGGAGCCGAGGTCGTGGGAGGTGGGCGCCGGCGAGTGTCGCCGGCGACCGCGCTCGGTTTGCCGAGCCCAGCAGCGGCCACGCAAATGCTATTCCCAGCCCGAGGGCGAGCGGGAAGCTAGCCAGCGCGAGTGGAACGGCGAAACCGGCAAAGGGAAGGTCGAGCCCACCGCAGATGATCATCGCCGGAATGTTGATCGGCGGTGCGACCATGCCGAGAATGGCGCCCATCGCGACCAGCGCAGCGGCCCGCTCGCGGGCGAGCCCGAGACCGCCGAGAACTGAAGCCACCATTGCTCCGGTCGTCAACACCGCCGCGGTCGAGGATCCGGTGACCATGCCGGGAAACATCAGCATCAGCATGAGGAGTGGCACAAGCAACAGAGGGCGGGTGGCGAAGCGCCGCTCCACGGCCGAGCCCACCGCCTCCAGCGCCCTGCCATCGGCGAGGGCCTGCATGAATATCATGGCGGTGGCGATCACCAGTATCGGGTCGAGATAGGCACTGGCCCCTTCCACCAGGTGGCGAAGCGGGACGTATTCGCCATTGAACGACGCGCCGAGCCACGCCGCGGCGACGAGGGCGAGGCCGAGCGGCCAGTGCGCCGCCACCGCCAAGCCGCCGAAGCAGGCGAGCATCAGCAGCAGGGTGAGAGGCTCCGCCCACCCCAGGGGCAGGGCGGCGGCCGGATTGGCCAGGAAAGCGGTCATCTCAGTTCGCGAACACTGCCTTCACGGCGTCGCCGGCAGCGACCAGGCTGTCGGCCTCGATGACGGGAGTGGCGCGTTTGGCGGCCGCCATCTGGAAGACCCTGTCCTTGTTGCCGGAGGCGACAACGATCACGTAGTCCGCCTCGGGGACCACCAAGTTGATGAGATCGTTGGTGGTCTTGCCACGCCGCGACTCGCCACCGGTGTGCATCGCGAGGATCTTGATCTGACGCTCGTGAGCGGCGTCGAGCAACGCCCGGGTACGTGCGATCTCCTTGGCCATGTCGAGACCGGCGGCGCCGAGCCCCTTGACGCTGGCGCC
>JAZDGE010000110.1:0-3771 GCA_043807175.1 Acidobacteriota bacterium | reverse complement strand
CACATCCTTAAATAATTCTTTTATTTTTGCGTCGTCTTCAATGCCAAAGGCCCGCAAAATAGTGGTGGCGGCAACTTTTCTTTTCCGGTCGGGAGTACGAAGGTGGTGAGGGCTTGTCTCTGCATGATCATGCTATCCATTGTGGCCTACTGTGACGGCGCCGGTGTGTTCGTGGCGTTGGCCTGCGGCGGCAGGTCGGCGTTGCCAACGTCCGCGACCACCTTCCAGTTCCCCTCAACGAGGCGCCAAATAGTGACGTACTTGCCGCGCGCCACCGCTGGCGCTCCGGCGGCGCCTGCCTTTTCCCAGGTGCCGAAGGTGTAGCCGAGATCCCCACTCGCCGCGGCTCGGGCGGCGAGCGGAGTCCAACGCAGGCCCTCTGGGCTGAAGCCGGTCTGCGCGTAGTGCTCGCGAATCGCCGGCAGCCCGGTGATGATCGGGCCGCGAGGCGGGAAGATGCTGGCGTCCTCGGCGAAGAAGGAGAGCCATCCAGCCAGGCCCGCCTCGGCAGAAGCGGCGCCGAAGGCACGATCGGCCTCCATGAGCGCGGTTTCCAGGCCAGGGTCTGGCGCTCCTGCAAGGGGCGCGCAGACCGCCAGGAAAAGCAAGCAAGAAGCTGTTCCCAGAGTGCAACGGGTCATCATGGCCTCCCTTTCCCCGCCCTGCCGATCTTGCGAGGCTTCGCCTCAAACCGACGAGGCGAAGCCTCGCGTCGATAGTTCACAGTTGACAGTCTCCCCCACACCCCACCCAGTAAGCCCTTCCAGCCGTCCCCCACCCGCAACCCGACTCAATAACTTGGCTGATTCGTTCACTTCCTGCCCCGATCAGACGTCCAGTTCGGCGTCATCCTCACCAGTGTATACATTCCGGGTTCCTCGGAGGTTGCGGTAAGGCGGGCCAGGTGCAGTGCTAGACTCTGCCGCCGGAGGCGAAGGAGACCCAACCGTGAGCTATCAGTACCTTCTTTTCGAAGACGTCGACGGAGTTCGTGTGGTGACCATCAACCGCCCCGAAAAGCTCAACGCCCTCAACGCGCAGGTTCTCGTCGAGCTGGACCTGGCGGTGGAGGAGGCGGCGACGGCGGCGGCGGTGCGGGCGCTGGTGCTCACCGGCGCGGGCGAGAAGGCGTTCGTGGCGGGCGCCGACATCGCCGAGTTCGTCGCCCTCACCCCGGCGGGCGCCCAGGAGCTGGCGCGGCGTGGCCAGCGGCTGTTCACGACGATCGAGGAGCTCGACAAGCCGGTGATCGCCGCCGTGAACGGCTTCGCGCTCGGTGGCGGCTGTGAGCTGGCGCTGGCCTGCCATCTGCGGGTGGCCTCCCGCAACGCCAAGTTCGGCCAGCCCGAGGTGAAGCTCGGCCTGATTCCGGGCTACGGCGGCACCCAGCGCCTGCCGCGGCTGGTGGGCCGGGGCCGTGCTCTCGAGCTGCTGCTCACCGGCGGGATGATCGATGCCGCCACTGCCCACTCCTGGGGCCTGGTGAACCGTCTCGTCGAGGCCGGCGATGCGCGCGCCGGGGCGCTGAAGCTGGCTGAGGAGATCCTCGCGGTCTCGCCGGTTGCGGTCGCTCGCTGCCTCGAGGCGGTGAGGGCGGGCCTCGACCTGCCCCTAGGGCGCGCCCTGGAGGTCGAGGCGGCGCTCTTCGGGCTGTGCGCCGCCAGCGAGGACATGCGCGAGGGCGCCACCGCCTTTCTCGAGAAGAGGCCGGCCAGATTTACGGGACGCTAGCGGTACCGCCCCTCCTCAAGTTCCAGGGGATCGCTCCATGAGCATTTCGATACAAGATCTCATCTTCGACTGGAACCGGCCCTCCGCCGGCGAGGAGGCTGGCCGGCGGGTCGAGCTTGACGACGAGACCCTGCGTGATGGGTTGCAGAGCCCTTCCGCCCACCACCCGTCGCTGGCGGGGAAGATCCAACTCCTTCACCTGATGGCCGAGTTGGGGATTGGCGCGGTGGATGTCGGCCTGCCGGGGGCGGGTTTCCGCGCCGCCGCCGATGTCGAGGCCCTGTGCCGCGAAATCGCCGGCGCGCGCCTGCCGATTGCTCCCAACTGCGCGGCGCGCACGACCCTGGAGGACATTGCTCCCGCGCTCGAGATCATGGAGCGGGTGGGCTTCCCGGTCGAGATCATGCTCTTTCTTGGCTCGTCGCCGATTCGCTGCCGTGTTGAGGGCTGGCCGGTCGAGGAGCTCCTGCGCCGGGTCGAGCTTTGCGTGACCTATGCCGTGGCGCGCGGCGCCGCCGTCACCTTCGTCACCGAGGACACCAGCCGCTCGCGCCCCGGCGACCTCCGCCGGCTCTTCTCGACCGCGGTGCGCGCGGGCGCGGGCCGGGTCTGCCTGGCCGACACCGCCGGCCACGCCACCCCTGCCGGCGCGGCCCGGCTGGTGGAGTTCGCGCGCGAGGTGGTGGTCGAGGCCGGTGGGCCGGAGATCGGTATCGACTGGCACGGGCACAACGATCGCGGCCTTGCGGTGGCCAACGCCCTCGCCGCCGCTGCCGCCGGGGCGAGCAGGCTGCACGGCACCTTGCTCGGGGTGGGTGAGCGGGTGGGCAACCCGCCGATGGAGCAGTTGCTGGTCAATCTGCGGATGCTCGGCTGGGGGCAGCCGCGGCTCGAGCGCCTGATGGACTACGTGAGGCTGGGCAGCGAGCTCCTCGGCATCGGCATCCCGCCGGGAGCTCCAGTGGTGGGACGCGATGCTTTTCGGACCTCGACCGGGGTGCACGCGGCCGCGCTCGTTAAGGCCGCGAGCAAGGGCGACGCCGAGCTCGTCGATCTCGTCTACTCGACGATCCCGGCGAGCTGGATGGGACGCGAGCAGGTGATCGACGTGGGCCCGATGTCGGGCGGCTCCAATGTTCGCCACTGGCTGCTGGCCCATGGCTACGAATGCGAGACCGAGGTGGTCGAGCGCCTGTTTGCCGCGGCCAAGCTGGCTGATGGCACGCTCTCCGACGAGGAGCTGCACGCGCTCGTCAGGAGCAAGGCCGCGAGGTAGCGAAACGTCTCGGAAGTCGCACCCCCGCTTGAGAGAATCGGGGCTAGGGGTCAGGGGTTAGGGAGGATGAGGCCTGAGAACCGAAGCATGAGAACGTCCCTCGGCCGATGTCGAGGATGCAGGTCGGTCGTCGCGCCGGTTGTGTCGGGACACTCGCGGCTCTCGCCCGACCGATGCGCAGCAGGCCCGGGGCCGCCGTTCCCTAGCCCCCAACCCCTAACCCCCAACCCCAATTGCGAGCGAACCGAGCTGAGTCCTGGCGAGGCCGGCTATGCATTCGTGAGGAGGTAGCATGGACAGCAACCGTTGCCCCTGGCCGACCACTGATCCCCTGATGCTGCGCTATCACGACGAGGAGTGGGGCGTGCCGGCCCACGACGACCGCCGCCACTTCGAGTTCCTCGTGCTCGAGGGCGCCCAGGCCGGCCTCTCGTGGCAGACCATCCTGCGCAAGCGCGAGGGCTACCGGCGACTGTTCGCCGGGTTCGATCCCGCCCAGGTGGCGGCGTTCGACGAGGCGCGGGTGGGGGAGATCCTCACCGACCCGGGGATCGTGCGCAACCGTCGCAAGGTCGAAAGCGTGATCACCAACGCCCGCGCCTTTCTCGCGGTCCAGCAGGAGCTGGGCTCGTTCGATGAGCTGATCTGGCGATTCGTGGGCGGTTCGCCCCGGCGCAATGCCTGGCGGGCGCTCAAGGAGATGCCGGCCAAGACCCCCGAGGCGGAGGCGCTCAGCCGCGAGCTCATTCAGCGGGGTTTCAAGT